>JBMYXJ010000319.1:0-4200 GCA_049608285.1 Mycobacterium sp.
TGATCGCCGAGCATGGTCTTGGCGCTTTGCGCGGCAGCGACGATTGGCGCGCCGCGGTCGATGGCGCCGACGCCGTCTCGGCCCGAGCGCGCCGCGCCGCGGCCCCGGTGCATTAGCTTCGGGGCGTATCGCGCGGTGAAGCGTACCGCTTCCAGCGCAGGGTTCTTCAAAATCTCGCCCAACGGGGAACGCGAAACCCCTTCTGCAGCAGAGGCAATCAACGCAGCTCCGACGATCCGAGTTGGGTAACGCTGCGGGTATTGGCGGGCGTGGGCCAGCACTGTCATGCCCCCCATAGAGTGTCCGACCAGCACGATAGGGCCGTGTGGCGCCAGAACGGCCAGCACACTTTCGAGATCCTGACCCAGCTGTTCGACGGTGTAGGTGTCCGGCGAGGACTCAGCAGACTGACCGTGGCCCCTCTGGTCATAGAAAACCATGCGCACTTGGGGGCCCCACTGCTGCGAGAGCCGCGCTCGCTGGAAGTGAAAAGAACCCATGCTCAGACAGAAGCCATGGGCGAATACCACGGTCAGCGGCGCATCCTCGGGGCCCACCTCACGCACCGCAAGCGGGACCCCGTCAGGTGTGGTGACCACGCAGCTGCGGTCTGCGTCGAGCAGCTCAAAATCCTCGTCACGGTGCGGGTCGTAATCGGTGGCTCGGCGGCGCAGCGACCGGGCCACCGAGGCCCCCGCGGCGGTACCGACGACCGACGCGCCCGCCGCGCCGGCCAGCCACCCAGCTCGAGCGCTCACCCAGATCCGCCCCCGACGTCGCCAGATCGCTCCGCATGTCCGCCGTGGTAGCTCCTGACGATGCGCCCTCGCGGACTGGTGACGACCTCGTAGTTGATGGTGCCCAACAGCTCGGCCCAGTCCTGGGCAGTCGGTTCGCCCTGAGTGCCGGGGCCGAACAGGATTGCGTTGTCGCCCACCATGACCTCGGTCGGGCCCGGCCCGAGGTCCACCACGAACTGGTCCATGCAGATGCGACCGACACCTGCGTAGCGCCTGCCGTTGATCGACACCTCGATGCGCCCGGACAAGTTTCGGAAGACTCCGTCTGCGTAGCCGACTGGGATCAACGCGACCACCGTGTCGTGCGGGGCGATCCAGCCATGGCCGTAGGACACGCCGTCGCCTGCCTTGAGCGGGCGGGTCATCACCACAGGGCATGTCACGGTCATCGCTGGGCGCAGCCCCAGGTCGCCGCGATCGGGCAGCGGACTCAGCCCGTACACCGCAATACCGGGGCGCACCATGTCGAACGCTAGATCAGGACGGGTCAAGACTGCTGGTGAGTTACTCAAGTGCACCACATCGAAGCGCAGCCCGAGGCCACGAGCCATTGCGACCATGTCGGTCAGCCGCTGCGCCTGCTGGTCGTTGAGCGGGTGATTCGGGTCATCGCCCCGCACGAGGTGTGACATGATCCCGTGCGCCCGTACGGCATCGTCGGCCTGCGCCCGAAGCAGGGCCGAAATCATCGCCGGATAGTCGGCCGCTGCCACCCCGTTGCGGTTCAGACCGGTGTCTGCCTTGATGGTGACCGTCGCAGTACGGCCCGTGCGCCCGACCGCGGCGACGACGTCGTGAATCTCGCGTTCGGAGGACACCGCCACCTGGATATCGGCCAGCAACGCCGGCGCGAAATCGGTATGCGGAGTGTGCAACCAAGCCAGCACGGGTGCAGTAATGCCATCCCGCCGCAACGCTAACGCCTCGTTGAGGGTTGCGACGCCCAATTCCGCGGCGCCCGCAGCCAGCGCGGCCCGCGCCGCCGGGGTGGCGCCGTGTCCGTAGCCGTCCGCTTTGACCACGGCCATCACCGCAGCTGAGCCCGCGTGTTCGCGCAGGGTAGCCACGTTGTGCGCGATGGCGTCGAGGTCGACAGACGCAGTGGGCAAAGCCCTCGGCACGTTATCGGTCGTGTTGGCGGTGTTGATCACTGCACCAGATTGTCCCAGTCCTGGGTTAGTGGGCGAAATGCTCCTCGTCGGCGAAGCCGCCGATCCCGGACTTGCCCAGCTTGACCAGCACCTCCAGTAGGTCGTCACGCAGCGCACGGGCCATGTTCGCCGAGAAGCCTTCGCGCACCACCACGCGCAGCACCGCGACATCGCTCGCACCCTCGGGCATCGTGTAGGCGGGCACCTGCCATCCGTAGCTGCGCAGCAGCGCGGAGACGTCGAACACGGTGTACTTGACCCCCTCGACGAGCCTGAACGCGACCACCGGAATCTCCGATCCGTCGGTGATCACGTGGAACACCGGTTTGTCGTCGGATCCGGCCATCGCGGACAGTTCACGGGAGAACCACTGCGCGGTGTCGGACAGGCATCTCATCACCTGGGCATAACCCTTGCGGCCCAGTCGCAGGAAGTTGTAATACTGGCCCACTACCTGGTTGCCCGGGCGGGAGAAGTTGAGCGTGAACGTCGGCATGTTGCCGCCTAGGTAGTTCACCCGGAACACCAGGTCCTCCGGTAGGTGCCCGGGGCCGCGCCACACTACGAACCCGATACCCGGGTAGGTCAGGCCGTACTTATGCCCGCTGACATTGATCGACACCACCCGGGGAAGCCGGAAGTCCCACTTCACATCCGGGTGCAGGAATGGCACCACAAAACCACCGCTGGCCGCATCGACGTGCACCGGAACGTCCGGGCCGTCACTCTTGGCCAGCTTGTCCAGTGCCGCGCAGATGGCGGCGACCGGTTCGAGCTCGCCGGTGAAGGTCGTGCCCAGTATCGCCACCACGCCGATCGTGTCCTCGTCGACGGCGTCGAGCACCTGCTCCGGCGTGATGACGTAGCGCCCTTCCTCCATCGGCAGGTAGCGGGCCTCGACGTCGAAGTACCGGCAGAATTTCTCCCACACCACCTGCACGTTGGACCCCATGACCAGGTTCGGGGTGCGCGACCGCCAGTCCTGGCCCGCCTTCTCCAGTTTCTCGCGCCACCGCCACTTCAGGGCCAGGCCGGCCAGCATCACCGCCTCGCTGGATCCGACCGTGGACACCCCGATTGCTTTGGACGGGTCGTCGTCGCGCAGGTCCTCGGCGTGAAACAGATCGGCGACCATACACACGCAGCGCTGCTCGATCGCCGCGGTGACCGGGTATTCGTCCTTGTCGATCATGTTCTTGTCGAAGGTCTCCGACATCAGCCGGCCCGCCTCGGGATCCATCCAGGTCGTCACGAAGGTAGCCAGGTTGAGCCGGGAACTGCCGTCCAACATCAGCTCGTCGTGAATGAACTGATAGGTCTGTTCGGCGGGCATCGACTCGTCGGGAAGCCGCAGGGCAGGCAGCGGTGTCGTGAACAGCCGACCGGTGTAGGAGGGGGTCAGCGCTGTCTGGCGGGAAACGTTTGGCATGAGCTCCTTTCTAGAGGATAGAACCCAGCGCTGTGCGGAGATGGGCGAGGATTCGCGAGGCAGATGTCGGGGCGGGGGCCGGCCCGGGGTCGTGCGCGGACAGGTCGGCGGCGCGGGCATGGACGAAAGCCGACGCAGCCGCGGCCTCGCCGGGCGGCAGCCCCGCCGCCAACAGTGCGCCGATGATCCCGGACAGGACGTCCCCGGAACCGGCCGTGGCCGCCCACGACTGACCGGCGCCGTTCAGGTACAACATGCCCTGCGGCTCCGCGATGACTGTGACGTTGCCCTTGAGTAGCACGGTGACGCCCAGCTGATCGGCGAGGCGGCGAGTGGCCCCGACGCGGTCCGCATCGGGGGGCGCCCCGGCCAGTCGGGCGAACTCGCCGGAGTGCGGGGTGAGGACCGTCGGGGCCTTGCGGCTCTCGACCAGCTCGGGATGCGCGCCCAACAAGGTCAGCCCGTCAGCATCGATGATTACTGGAATATCGCTGTCCAACGCAAAGCGTAACGCTGCCAGTGCGTTCTCGTCAGTGCCCAGACCCGGCCCGACGACCCAGGCCTGGACCCGGCCCGCGGCCGCGTGGCCGGGCGTGGCGATCACTTCTGGCCAGCGTGAAAGCACTTGTTGCCCAGCACTTCCCGCATAGCGGACCATGCCCGACGTGGCGGCCACCGCGGCCCCGGTGCACAGCACCGCGGCTCCCGGGTAGGTCGCCGACCCAGTCGACGATGCCGTCGAGTGCGTCGGTGGCGGTGGTTTTGATCGAGTCCCAGGTGTCACCGAACGCTGTGGTGAATATGGCTTTGGTGAGTTCCC
>JBMYXJ010000320.1:0-4198 GCA_049608285.1 Mycobacterium sp.
CCACGGTGCAGCTCGGTATCTACAAGGGCGTAGATGACAACAACCAAGCCCAATTCGACTATGTAGCCTTGCCGACAGAGGGCGACGACGGTCCCTACCAAGTGTTCACAATTTCTGGTGAACCAGGCGCGTGGACAGCCGACACGGCTGGTTCGAATCCCGGCTTCATCCAGATCAACGGCCTCCCGATGCCGTCCAGCGTCGCCAAGGATGACGTCTACTGGTATCAGTTCGTGGTGGCCGACAGCGCAGGCGGTGACCAGCATGTGTTCGACATCTACGCCACTTCGGCCGGCACGACGCCGGGTGAGCTCCAGCCCTACAATCCGGAGGCCGGTCTCGGCTTGGTCAACGATCCATTGGCGGCGATCGACAACAATGCGGGTGTGCTCGTCAACTCTGCCACCCAGCTCACTGTCAACCTTCAGCCTGACGCCTCGCTGCCGGCGGCGCTGTTGACCAATGGCTACAACCCGAACACCGCCAATAAGCCACAGGGCCCGCAAGCGCCGGGCACCAATCCGCTGATCACGGCGCTTGCCGCGCCGGTCGTCGGTCACGTCGACGGCAGCGGGGTTTTCTCTGCCGTTGCCGGCCAGTACGGCACAGGCGTGACGAAGGAGCATGGCTACGAGCCAATTGTCGATCAGGCCGCGACGTCCGCTAATCCCGGGGGCCCGATTGTCTATTTCGAAAATCCGCTGCCGACGGCGAACGTCACCGCTGGAACGCCGGTGGTGTTCGGCTGGACAGGCACGAATTCCTACACGCCACCTCCGGCAGGGGTGCGCTACGCGCCGACCAACCCGACATTCATGGACGGTCCGCCCTACACCATGACGCAGGCCGGCCAGGTCGGCCAGTACACCAACAAGACGTTGCCGGGCAATACCGCCCGGGTCACCGTCATGAAGGGCTCGACTGAGATCGGCAATGTTGACGGCGTGGCTGATCTTGACGGGCAATGGAAGACCGGTCCGATAAATCTCGAACCTGGAACGTACACCGCGACCATGACCGAGCTGACCCCTGCTGGCCAGCCAGTAGTCGACTACCTCGGTAATCCCAAACCGATTAGCGTCGCTGTGACGATCGTGGTGACGTAGCGCGTTGCGCGTGCGTCACCACCCGCCGTAGCCAGGTCCTAGGCCGAACGCGTTCTCGCCCAAACCTGTGTAGTAGCCGGTGCCGACTCCCAGCTGGGGGCTCGTTTTCTGAGGCTCCACTTTGGTTGAGCATCGAACCAGCGGATCGTCGCAGTTTTTGGGTGCCGCTTCAGCCGACATTGACACGAATGCGCCGGTTAACGCCAGTAGAGCACCTGCCACTACGGGAATTACCACACCTTTTGTAGTCATGTCCTTTCACCCCCAAACGCTGTTTCGTCGCGGGATGAGGACGCCCTTGGAGTTGAAGCCCATCAGAGCCTCCTGTTCATTGAGCGTCATCTCCAATCATAGACCCCGCGGCTCCTATACCACAGGAAACGCAAATATCGAGGATTTGGATGAAAAACAGGGCTCGAAGGTGACCAATTTCATAACTTGGTCCTTGGTTTCTCCAACGACCGACTGCGCGTCGTGAAGGGCAAGACCCTGTAGAACAGGTCGTATTGAACAGCCACGCCAGTTGGGTTGATGCGGGTCGGATGCTTCCCGTTGCCCGCTCTGGCCTTTACCGCTAGACGCGCGTCTCTGGCTTAGGCTGCCTGCTCGGCTGCACCTGCGCTATCGGAGTCCGCACCATCGGAGTCCGCGCCATCAGAGTCCGCTTCGTCCGAGGTGGAGTCGGTATCCGCTTCCCCTTCGGTGGCGTCGGACTCATTGGCCTCGACCCCGGATGCGTCTTCTTCTGCCGCTTCCTCCTCGGCCTCTGTTGGGTCGATCTCGATCGCATCCTCATCGACGGCCTCTGAGTCTTCGATGGCTTCCTCAGCCGGCTCGGCAGCCTCGACGGCCTCCTCGGCGGGCTCAGCATCGCCGACGGCTTCCTCGGTCGCTTCGTCATCGCCAACGGTTTCCTCGGTGACGGCGCTCTCGACCGATATTTCGGCGGGCTGGTCGGACTCAGCCGGTTCTGAGACCGGACCCGACTCGGAGTTCGATCCCTCGTCGCCGGTTCCTGAGGTCGTATCGTCGACTGGAGCGAGGGCCCCCTGGGCTTCTGGCGCAGCAACTGTTGACTGCGGGGAGTGAGGTGCGATTGTCACCGCCGACGGGTTGAAGATCGCCTCGACGAAGGCCTCAACTCCCTCTACTCCAGCCCTGAAGAGGTCATTGCCGAACTTGAGCAGGTTGGTTTTCGGGTTGAACGGCAACAGTGAGAGATAACGCACATCGCCAGGATTGGCCTCTGGGTCGTATGCGGTGTCGATGATGACTTTCATCATCGGCTCAACCAGATCGATAAACGGATTCACCAACCATCCCAGGCCGATGCCGTCCACGGCGCTGCGTACCGCATTCGTCAGCGGAAGGCCCCGTGCAGGGATCGTGACGTACAGGTTTCCGAACTCGTCTTTTTTGCAGTTGTTCGTGGCCGCGCAGTTGAGTTGCTCGGCCAACGTTTCATCGGTGTACCCGTAGGGCAAAGAGGCCGTGGGGTCGTCTTCGTTGGGCTCCAAGTAGAAGCCGTGAACGGTCTCCATTGCTACCAACGCATTCACCACCGCCAGCAGGTTGAAATACAGCGGCAGGTCACCCACGGGGTCGTATTGGAAGTTGATCGTCGTCATCGGCATTCCGGTGGCGATCGGGTTGAAGAGGTTGGTCGTGATGTCAAGGATCGGGATGTAGTCCAGGAACCCCAGAACAGTCCACGCCCCGCCGACCCGGTTGTCGATGCTGCCGATGTTGACCACCCTGAAGTTGTCGAACTGATCCGGCGCGTAGTTCTCTCCGAGAAAGCGCATCTCATCCGACGTCACCGCAGAACCCTGGGAGTACCCGAAGATCACGACCTCCTCGTCGGTGCCCAGGTAAGGCTCCAAGGCGGCATGCAGGTTGGCTTGCCCCTCGTCCACCGAGACATCCCACTTCTCGCACCGGCCCGGCACGCACCAGCCGGAAAAGAAGCTCAATGGCCAGAACGACGCAGGGTAGTTGATGCCCTCCAGCGTGCAGTCGTTCTCAGCGGTGCAGGACGGGTTGAACGGCGCGATGTAGCGGTTGAGTGCCTGCTCCATGTAACCGCCCACCACATTGGCGTCCGGCGTGCCGGTGCCCGGAACGATGAAAGCTCTGGCGGCCATGCTGACCGCCGAGGTCATGGTGGCGCCGATAGCGAGAGCAACCGTGCCTACCAGCACGCCTACTGCTATGAGAAGTGAATGAATTGCCTTGCGCACGGTGTGGACCTCCATGCAATCCCCGAGCGACTCCGTTGTCGCCTCTCTGGCATGTTCGCACAAACTGGGGCCCATCGATTGTTCTTGGCGGTATTGGCGAGGTAGGTGATCCGTCGGCTGCCGGGGGTGTTTGCCGGAGCAGTATCGCTCGGCGCCTAAAAAATGATCTTGAACAGCGGGTATATAGCCCCGTCAGGGTTCTTACCGAGGTTGCTTAGCGCTGCTTCCTACTATCGCAATCCGCGCAGTATCGCTTCGCTGGCCTCTGTTCACCAAGAGTCTGCGTCGCCGTAGCGCGCGATGCGCTGTTCCATGCCGTCTGCGGCGATGCGTACCCGCTCACCCAGCGCGCGAATGGCGGCACCGTCGAGGTTGCTGAAGACCGAGGCCATGACCGTCATCGTCACAGCGCCATCGGCACCGCGGATCGGCGCGGACATGGTGGCAATGCTGTGGGTTCTGCCGTTGGCGAGTTCGTCGTCGATCACGTCGATGATGGCGAGTTCGGCGTAAGCGCGAGCAAGTTGAGTCGTGATTTCGTCGACTTCGCCATCGGCGCTCAGCGCTCGTAGCGCGGTGTAGACGCGCACATATTGGCGAGTGAGGCGTTCGACGACATAGCCGCGCTGCCGGATTTCGCTGAGGACAGCTGTCATTCGCTGGCGGAACGAGTCGCTGGGCGTGCCGATCGCTTCCAGCCACGCACTCTGTGCGGCAGTACTGGACCAGGCGACATAGTCGCGTCCGATGGGCGCTACAAATGGAGTCCGCATTCCGCGCCATATCCTCGGCCCAGTCAGGCACTCGCCGACCGTGTCGACGACGACCAGCGTGGCGCCTTCGCGCCGAGCT
>JBMYXJ010000321.1:0-4197 GCA_049608285.1 Mycobacterium sp.
CCAGCCGCACAGCGACCGCCCCGGCGTCGGTCATCGCAGCAAGTTCGTCCTCGGCTATCCCGCCCTCAGGCCCGACCACCAGGATCAACGAATCGGCGGCCGTTTCCACATGCGACAGCGATCGGTTTGCCGACTCATGCAGCACCAGCACCGAGGATGGCGGCGCGCCGCGTACCCGCTCAGCGAGTTCGGCCGACGACACCACGCCCTCGACTGCCGGAATGTAGGGGCGTCGCGACTGGCGGGCCGCGGACCGCGCCACCGCCGCCCAACGGCGCAACCCCTTGTTTACCTTCTCCGGTCCGTCCCACCGCGCTACACAATGCGACGCCTGCCAGGCGACGAACGCGTCCGCACCTACCTCGGTGGCCAGCTCGATCGCCAGTTCCGAGCGCTCAGCTTTTGGCAGCGCCTGCACGACGGTGACCGTCGGCGTGGGGCGTTCGACAACGCGAAGATCGTGCACACGAGCTGAGAGCCTGCCCTTGGCGACGTCCTCAACGACACAATGGGCAACGTTTCCCGCGCCGTCGCCGAGGTCGAGCTGTTCTCCGGGACGGACGCGGCGGACGTTGGCCGCGTGGAAGCCCTCGTCGCCGTCGATGACCGCGAGGCCACCCGCTGCTGGTAACGCTCCGATGTAGAAGAGCCCTCGACTCACAGCGCTAGCGGCCGGTGAACGTTTCGCGCAGCCGGTTGAACAGGCCGCCATGTGACCCGTTACCGGACTGGGCTGAGCGCACCTCCGCGACGCCCTTGGTGCGTTCCTTGAAAGCCTGCAACAGCTCGATATCGTCGTGGTCGAGCCTGGTGGGCACCATGACGTCGATGTGGGCGTGCAGGTCGCCGCGCACCCCGGAGCGCAAATGCGGCATACCGTGACCGCGCAGAACGGTGATCGAGCCGGGCTGTGTCCCGGCACCGATGGTGATGTTCACGGGCCCGTCGAGGATCGCATCGACGGTGACCGACGTGCCCAGCGCGGCCTCGACCATCGGCACCGAGATCGTGCAATGCAGGTCGTCGCCGTCGCGGACGAACACATCATGCGGCGTTTCATGCACCTCGACGTACAGATCCCCCGCAGGACCGCCACCGGGACCGACCTCACCCTGGGCGGAGAGCCGCACCCGCATGCCGTCGGCGACCCCGGCCGGGATCTTGACGCTGATCTCCCGACGGGCGCGCACCCTGCCATCACCGGCGCACCGGTTACACGGATCCGGAATGACCTCCCCGACACCACCGCACACCGGGCAAGGCCGCGACGTCATCACCTGTCCGAGTAACGAACGCTGCAGGGTCTGGATCTCGCCACGTCCACCGCAGGTATCACAAGGGGCCGGCGTCGAGTTGCCGTGAGTGCCCTTGCCTTGGCACAGGTCGCACAGCACCGCGGTGTCGACGGTTACCTGTTTGGTGACCCCCGTTGCACATTCGGCCAAATCCAGCCTCATCCGGAGCAGCGAATCGGACCCAGGCCGAACCCGGCCTGACGGCCCACGCTGGGTGGTTCCGCCGCCGAAGAATGCCTCGAACACGTCACCGAGCCCGCCGAAGCCACCGAAGCCACCCCCGGCGCCCGCCGACTCCATCGGATCGCCGCCCATATCGACGATTCGGCGCCTCTCTGGATCGCTGAGCACCTCGTAGGCGACGCTGATCTCCTTGAAGCGAGTTTGCGCCGCCTCGTCGGGATTCACATCAGGGTGCAGCTCACGGGCAAGTTTTCGATAGGCGCGCTTGACCTCCGAGTCAGTCGCGCCCTTGCTCACACCGAGCATCCCGTAATAGTCGCGTGCCACGCTCAACCTTTCCCACCCGTCGATCAGGCCGAAAACCAGCCTGGATCAACGGCTACCTAAGACCTCGCCAATATAGAGGGCAACCGCGGCGACGTTGGAGATGGTTCCCGGGTAATCCATCCGAGTGGGACCTATCACACCCATGCCGCCGAACACCTTGCCCGAGCTGCCGTAAGTCGTGCTGACTACCGAGGTGCCCGCCATTTGCTCGGCCTCCGTCTCGTGGCCGATCCGCACCGTGACCTTGCCCGTCTCCTCCTGAGCGGCGAGCAGTCGCAGCACAACCACCTGCTCCTCAAGTGCCTCGAGCACTGAGCGCAACGATCCACCAAAATCCGCGGTGTTGCGAGTCAGGTTCGCGGTGCCGCCCAGCAACAGTCGTTCCTCGCTGTGTTCGACCAGAGACTCCACGAGCACAGTCGCAGACCTACCGATCGCATCGCTGAGAGTGCCCTGTCCAGTGAGGTGCGATGCCAGTTCGGAAACCGCTACCGAAGCGTCGGCCAGTGGTTTACCCTCCAGCGCCTGCCCGAGCAGATCACGAAGACGGGCGAGCTCGACGTCATCGATGCCGTCACCGAGCTCCACTATCCGCTGGTCAACCCGACCGGAGTCGGTGATCACCACCAACAGTAACCGCGCCGGTGTCAGCGCCACCACCTCAAGATGTCGCACCGACGACGTAGAGAGCGTCGGGTACTGCACGATCGCAACCTGACGGGTCAGCTGAGCGAGCAGTCGCACCGCCCGGCGCAGCACGTCGTCGAGATCGACGCCAGTCTCTAGGAAGTTCAAAATCGCGCTGCGTTCGGCGCTCGACAGAGGTTTGACGTTGTCGAGCCGATCGACGAACTCGCGGTAACCCTTCTCCGTGGGTACCCGGCCTGAGCTGGTGTGCGGCTGGGCGATGTATCCCTCTGCTTCTAAGACCGCCATGTCGTTGCGCACGGTCGCGCTGGATACACCGAGGTGGTGGCGCTCGACAATCGACTTCGAACCGATGGGCCCTTTAGTGGCGACGAAGTCAGCGACGATGGCGCGCAACACCTCGAATCGACGATCCTCAGCGCTGCCCACCTTGACCCACCTCTCGAGCCCGACCTAGTTGTCTGTCAGTTTACGGTGATCAGCGTCGAATTCTTCGACCGAGCGGTCCGGCGCGCTCAGATGCCGAAGGCTAATCTGTCAGACCACAGGGAAATGGTGCGGGGACAAAGGCAGGCAGAGGCGCGTCGATGATCTTCAAAGGTGTCCGCGACGGCCGGCCCTACCCTGACCACGGTCTGTCGTATCGCCAGTGGGCACAGATCCCGCCCCGCCAGATCCGCCTGGACGAGTTGGTGATGACAACCACCGTGCTCGCCCTGGACCGGCTGCTCTCGGAGGACTCGACGTTTTACGGCGACCTGTTCCCGCACGCGGTCAGATGGCGCGGTGACATCTACCTCGAAGACGGCCTGCACCGGGCTGTCCGTGCGGCCTTGCGCAACCGGACGGTGCTGCACGCTCGAGTGTTCGACATGGACATGCCGCCGCCTCATCCCAGCTGATTTCGGGCGGGGCATGGTTCTGCACAGCGCCGCCGGCATCTTGGGCAGGCTTGTGCCGATGATCTCAAACATGCTTCCCACTTGCCTGGTTGGACTTGGATACGCGTAGACGTAGCGTTCGTCCTGCCCAATGCGCGCTGTCAGCGCTCTGTCGCCGGGCGTACTATCGTGTCGCCATACGTCGACACTGAGGAGCAGCGTGGGGTCCAGGACAATCGCAGCGGCGGTGGTCGCGGCGAGCGTGGCCGCGGTCGGACTAGCCGGCCCGGCTTTCGCCACCGATGAGTACACCCTGAACGAGGTCGGCACCTACGAGTTCGAGGGGAAGTCCCTCGGGCCGTACACGTGGATCGCCAGCCCGTGTGAAGGCGACGCGCCCCAGTGCATCGAGATCGCCGAGTTCGACACCGACGACGTTGCGCGAGCGAACCCCCACTGGCGCGGCAACGCCCACTGGCGAGTCGGCTCGTGGATCATGTTTGTCGTTGTGCCCAACGCAATTGAATGTGAAGACGGGACCGAACACGACTTCCGGGTCAACTACTCCTGGGACGCCGTCGAGGACACCGGTTGGCGCTCCTTCAACGACCCCGGAATTTGCGGCGGTGACCCCGAGACCGTCGCGCTGCCATTCAAGTTGAACAGGCTCGGGCCTCCGCCGCTACCCTTGCCGGGCGGTGCCTCGCTTCCGCCGCCGGCAGCTGCGGAAGCGCCGCCGCCTGGCAATTCCTTCAACGGGGTACCGATACCACCGGTCCCGGTGCCAGGACCACCGCTTCCCCCGGGCGCCGCAGAGGCGCCACCTGCCCCTGCCCCCGTGGCAGCACCATCGCCTCCCCCTG
>JBMYXJ010000322.1:0-4190 GCA_049608285.1 Mycobacterium sp.
TTCGCATCTGCAATATCGGGCGGGGGCGCACTCCTGACGGCCAACGCCTACCTGGGCGCCTGGGGCATCGTCGACTGTCTGGACTCCGGCGCCGATATCGTTGTCACAGGGCGCGTCACCGACGCATCGGTGATCGTCGGACCCGCCGCGGCGCACTTCGGTTGGGACCGGGAAGATCACGACGCCATCGCCGGAGCAATCGCCGCCGGGCACATCATCGAATGCGGCACCCAGGCCACCGGCGGCAATTTCTCCTTCTTCAACGAGATCGCCGACCTCACCCACCCCGGGTTTCCCATCGCGGAGATTGTCGCTGACGGGTCCTCAGTGATCACGAAACATCCAGGAACCGCTGGCGCGGTGACGGCCGATACGGTGACCGCGCAACTGCTCTACGAGATCGCCGGCGCCCGATACGCCAATCCCGATGCAACCCTTCGCGTGGACTCGATCCAATTGGCCGACGAAGGTCCCGACCGGGTCCGAGTCAGCGGGGTCGCCGGCGAGCCACCCCCGCCAACGCTGAAGGTGTCACTGAACACCATCGGCGGTTTCCGCAACGAAATGACCCTCATCCTCACCGGGCTGGACATCGAGGCCAAGGCCGAGCTGGTGCGCAAACAGCTCGAGTCGAGCTTGCCGGTCAAACCCGCGGAGCTGGAATGGACGCTGGCACGCACCGACCACCCCAACGCCGACACCGAAGAAGCGGCCAGCGCCTTGCTCCGATGCGTGGCGCGCGACCCCGACCCGAACACGGTGGGCCGTCAGTTCTCTTCGGCTGCAGTCCAGCTCGCGCTAGCCAGTTATCCGGGCTTCACCAGCACCACGCCGCCCGGCCAGGGTCAGGTGTACGGCGTGTTCACCGCTGCTTTCATCCCCGCCGACCAGGTCGACCACCTTGCGGTGCGTCCCAACGGCATCCGCACCGTCATCCCACCCCCCGACCAGACGCTGGAATTGCACTCCGCGCCCCCCGCTGACCTGCCCCGGCCCCTCCCGGTCGGCCCGACGCAGCGGGTACCACTGGGCATCATCGCCGGCGCGCGCAGCGGAGACAAAGGCGGTAGCGCTAACGTCGGCCTATGGGTCCGCACCGAGGACCACTGGCGTTGGCTCGCGCACACCCTGACCGTGGACAAACTGCGTGAGCTGCTACCTGAGACAGCTGATCTCACCGTCACCCGGCACGTGTTGCCCAACCTGCGCGCCCTCAACTTCGTCATCGATGGAATCCTCGGCAAGGGGGTGGCCTACCAGGCCCGGTTCGACCCGCAGGCCAAGGGCCTAGGCGAGTGGCTGCGCAGCCGCCACATCGAAATACCGGAGGAATTCCTCTCGTGAACATCTGGACGACGCCGCAGCGAGACGACCTGAGAAAGACTGTGCACGCCTTCGCCGAGCGCGAAGTGCTACCGCACGTCGAGGAGTGGGAACGCGTCGGTGAGCTGCCACGCGAACTTCACCGCAAGGCTGCCGAAGCCGGATTGCTCGGTGCAGGTTTCGCCGAGTCAGTTGGCGGCGAAGGCGGCGACGGGGCCGACGCCCTGGTCATCTGTGAGGAGATGCATCAGTCCGGATCACCTGGCGGCGTGTTCGCCTCACTGTTCACCTGCGGTATCGCCGTCCCCCACATGATCGCCTCAGGGGACGAATATCTGATCGACACCTACGTCCGACCGACCCTACGCGGCGACAAGATCGGCGCGCTGGCGATCACCGAGCCCGGCGGAGGTTCCGACGTCGGGCACTTGCGGACGCGCGCGGTTCGAGATGGTGACGACTACATCCTCAACGGCGCGAAGACCTACATCACCTCGGGAGTGCGGGCCGACTACGTCGTCACCGCCGCGCGGACCGGAGGCGCTGGTGCCGCGGGTGTTTCACTTATCGTGGTGGACAAAGACGGACTGGGATGCTCGCCCGGGTTACACGTCAGCCGCAAGCTCGACAAGATGGGCTGGCGTTCGTCGGACACCGCCGAGCTGTCCTACGTCGACGCGCGGGTTCCCGCCGTCAACCTGATCGGCGCTGAAAATAGCGGCTTCCTCCAAATCGCCGCCGCGTTCGTCGCCGAGCGCGTTGGGCTTGCCGCCCAAGCGTATTCGAGTGCGCAGCGCTGCCTAGATCTCACCGTCGATTGGTGCCGGAATCGAGAGACGTTCGGGAAACCGTTGATCGCGCGCCAGTCGGTCCAAAACACCCTGGCCGAGATGGCACAGCGAATTGACGTGGCCCGCGTCTACACTCGGCACGTCGTGGAACGACAGATATCTGGCGGAGCACAGGGCGGATCTGATCTCATCACCGCGGTCTGCTTCGCCAAGAACACCGCCGTCGAGACTGGCGAATGGGTGGCCAACCAGGCGGTGCAGTTGTTTGGCGGGATGGGCTACATGGCGGAGTCCGAAGTCGAGCGCCAATACCGCGACATGCGGATCCTCGGCATCGGCGGTGGCACCACCGAAATCCTGACCTCGCTTGCCGCCAAGACACTTGGCTACCAATCATGACGCTGCGGTCCGTTCTCGACACCCGCTCCCCGGGGTACACCGAAGCTGCCGAGGCCATGTTGGCCAAGCTCGCCGATTTGGCAGCCGAGCACTCCAAGGCCGTGGAGGGCGGCGGCGAAAAGTACGTGTCTCGCCACCACTCCCGCGGCAAGATGACTGCCCGCGAGCGCGTGGAAGCACTACTAGACCCGGACTCGCCCTTCTTGGAGCTCAGCCCCCTTGCCGCCTGGGGAACCAATTTCACCGTCGGCGCGAGCGTGGTAGTCGGCATCGGCGTGGTTAGCGGAGTGGAATGTCTACTGGTAGCCAACGACCCAACGGTCAAAGGCGGTACCAGCAACCCGTGGACATTGCGGAAGATCCTGCGGGCCAATCACATTGCGCGTCAGAACCGGCTCCCGGTGATCTCTCTGGTGGAGTCCGGTGGCGCCGATCTGCCCACACAGAAAGAGATCTTCATCCCGGGCGGGCAGATGTTTCGCGACCTTACCCGGCTATCGGCAGCAGGGATCCCGACCGTCGCGCTGGTATTCGGCAATTCCACCGCGGGTGGCGCGTACGTCCCCGGCATGTCCGATCACGTGGTGATGGTCAAGGAACGCTCGAAGGTGTTCCTGGCGGGTCCGCCCCTGGTGAAGATGGCTACCGGCGAGGAGTCCGACGACGAGTCACTCGGCGGCGCGGAGATGCATGCACGGACGTCGGGTTTGGCCGACTACTTCGCAGTCGATGAGCTCGACGCCATTCGTATAGGACGCCGAATCGTGTCCTGGCTGAACTGGCGTAAGCAAGGACCGCAACCAGGACCTGTGCGTGCACCACTGTTCGATGAGAACGAGCTGATCGGTATCGTGCCACCGGATCTGCGGGTGCCATTCGACCCGCGTGAAGTCATCGCCCGCATCGTTGACGGTTCAGAGTTCGACGAGTTCAAGCCGCTCTACGGTGGATCGCTGGTGACCGGCTGGGCGAACCTGCACGGCTACCCACTGGGCATCCTGGCTAACGCACGGGGGGTGCTCTTTAGCGAAGAGTCCCAGAAGGCCACACAATTCATCCAGTTGGCCAACCGCTCTAACACCCCACTGTTGTTCCTGCACAACACTACCGGCTACATGGTGGGCAAGGACTATGAGGAAGGCGGGATGATCAAACACGGCTCGATGATGATCAACGCAGTGTCGAACTCGACGGTGCCGCACATCTCGCTGCTCATCGGCGCGTCCTACGGCGCGGGCCACTACGGCATGTGCGGGCGCGCCTATGACCCCCGCTTTCTGTTTGCGTGGCCGAGCGCCAAGTCTGCGGTGATGGGCGGCACGCAATTGGCCGGTGTGCTCTCTATCGTCAACCGCGCCGCCACCGAGGCGCGCGGACAGCAGGTCGACGAAGCTGCTGACGCGGCAATGCGCGCCGCTGTGGAGACGCAGATCGAGGCCGAGTCGCTGCCCATGGTGTTGTCCGGCATGCTCTACGACGACGGCGTCATCGACCCCCGCGACACTCGGACCGTACTAGGAATGTGCCTGTCCGCCATCGCCAGTGGTCCGATAGAGGGGACGTCTAACTTTGGCGTCTTCCGGATGTGAGCCGACTCATGCCCGCGATTTCGGCGTGTTTTCCGTCCCTGAGCGAACAAAAACACGCCGAAATCGCTGGGAGAAAAACATGATCACC
>JBMYXJ010000323.1:0-4183 GCA_049608285.1 Mycobacterium sp.
GGGGCGGCTTCTGGGCCGGTCAACTATGACCTGGCCCGCAAGATTGCATCGAAGTCCGTCGGATCGGTGACGCCGGTGTCGGAGCAGACCAGCGGCGCCATCGCCGACGCGGTCCGGCTCGCCGAGACCTGGCTGGACGGGTCGACCCCGCTGCCCGCGGGGACGACCACGGCAGCGTCGTGGACGCCGACCGACTGGATCGACAACACGCTGGACACGTGGAAGCGGCTCTGCGACCCGGTGGCCGAGCAGATCTCGACAGTGTGGGCCTCAGCACTGCCCGAGGAAGCCCAGGCGATGGCCGGCCCGCTGCTGTCGATGATGTCCCAAATGGGCGGCATGGCATTCGGGTCACAGCTGGGCCAAGCGCTGGGCACGTTGTCTCAAGAAGTGCTGACCTCCACCGATATCGGACTGCCGCTGGGGCCCAGAGGGGTTGCCGCGTTGATGCCTGACGCGGTCGAATCCTTCGCTGAGGGCCTCGAGCAGCCACGCAGCGAGATCGTCACGTTCCTGGCCGCCCGCGAGGCCGCCCACCATCGGTTGTTCAGCCATGTGCCGTGGCTATCCGGCCAGCTGCTCGCCACCGTCGAGGCGTTCGCCAAGGGCACCAAGATCGACATGGCGGGCGTCGAAGATATCGCGCGCGGGTTCAACCCCGCCTCGTTGACCGACCCGGGCGAGATGGAGAAGCTACTCAATCAGGGCATCTTCGAACCGCAGGCCACCCCGGAGCAGACCGCCGCACTCGGCCGGCTGGAAACCCTCCTTGCCCTCATCGAGGGCTGGGTGCAGACCGTGGTCGCCGATGCTCTCGGGGACCGAATCCCCGGCAGGCCCGCTCTCAGCGAAACATTGCGCCGACGTCGCGCCACCGGCGGGCCGGCTGAACAGACATTCGCCACGCTGGTGGGACTCGAACTGCGGCCGCGAAAGATGAGGGAGGCCGCCGCCTTGTGGTTGCGGCTGACTCAGGCCGTCGGTGCCGACGCCCGGGACGCGGTCTGGCAGCACCCCGACTTGTTGCCGAGCGCGTCAGACCTTGACGAGCCCGCAGAATTCATCGACCGCATGATCGGCGGCGACACCAGCGGGATAGACAGTGCCATCGAACAGGCTTTGGACCAGGCGCGCGACGACGACGGAACCAACAGCAACCCGGAGTGAGGTTCTCCCGGCGGCGCCTGTGGATAACTCCGCTCGCGCTCGTCGTCACGTGACACTGTTTTTGGATGACGCGATACGCACTCAACCCGGCGACCCCGGTGCTTTCCCGGCCCGACGGCACGGTCCAGGTGGGCTGGGACCCCCGCCGCGCAGTCATAGTGCACCCCCCAGCCGGGCTGCCCGCGCGCGTCCTGGCTCAGCTACTGCGCACGCTGCAATCCGCTGCGACGGTCGCCGAACTACAAACCCTGGCAGCCGATCATGATGTCGACGAGGCGGTTATCACGGCCCTGATCACCCGCCTGGTCAACGATGGCGTGGTCACCGCGGTGGCGCGCCACCGCGGTCGCGCCGCCACCATCCGCATCCACGGCAGCGGCCCGCTGTCGGACCTGCTCAGCGCGTCACTGCGCTGCTCGGGCGTGCGCATCAGCCAGAGCAGCAGGACCCATGCGTGCGCGGGCGGCGCCGACCTCGCCCTGCTGACCGACTATCTCGTCGCTGACCCGCGCGTAGTCCGCGATCTACACGACGCCGCAGTGCCACACCTAGCAGTGCGAGTGCGCGACGGCACCGGCCTGATCGGCCCACTGGTCATACCCGGCGTCACGAGCTGTCTGCGGTGTGCCGATCTGCATCGAAGCGAACGTGACAACGCTTGGCCGGCGCTCGCGGCGCAACTATGTCGCACCGTCGGCACCGCCGACCGGGCGACGGTCCTGGCCACCGTAGCGCTGGCGCTGACCGAGGTCGACCACGTCGTCCGCGCCGTCCGCGCCGACCACAACTCACCCTACATCTCGTCCGCCGACCCAACCGTCACCTCACCCGCCGACCCAACCGCCACCTCACCCGCCGACCCAACCGTCAGCCCAGTGGCGGCACCCCACTCGTGGGCCGCGCGCCCGGCATCGCTGAATACCACTCTGGAGTTCGACGTCGCCAAGGGCGCGATCGTCGCCCGTCGATGGTCACGGCACGGCAAGTGCACGTGCTGACATCAATCGTTTCGAACTTGTCGATAGAAGTACAGCGCAGTGGTGGATGATGGACCTGTGAGTGACATCAAGCGGGGACGTGCCGCGCGCAACGCAAAGTTGGCGTCGCTACCGGTCGGTATGGCCGGCCGCGCCGCGCTGGGTTTCGGCAAACGCCTGACCGGGAAATCCAAGGATGAGGTCAACGCCGAGCTGATGGACAGAGCCGCTCAGCAGCTGTTCAGCGTCCTTGGCGAGCTCAAGGGCGGCGCGATGAAAGTAGGCCAGGCTCTCTCGGTGATGGAGGCCGCGATCCCCGAGCAATACGGCAAGCCCTACCGCGAGGCGCTGACCAAACTGCAGCGTGAGGCCCCTCCACTGCCCGCGGCCAAGGTACACAGGGTGCTCGACACTCAGTTGGGCACGACGTGGCGGGAGCGATTCCAGTCGTTCGACGACACCTCGATCGCATCGGCCAGCATCGGGCAGGTCCACAAGGCAGTCTGGGCCGACGGTCGCCAGGTCGCGGTAAAGATCCAGTACCCCGGCGCCGACGAGGCGCTGCGCGCCGATCTCAAGACGATGCAGCGGATGGTCAGTGTGCTCAAGCAACTCTCTCCCGGCGCCGATGTACAGGGAGTCGTGGATGAGCTGATCGAGCGTACCGAGATGGAGCTCGACTACCGGCTAGAAGCCGACAACCAGCGCGCCTTTGCCAAGGCCTACCGGGGTAACCCGAAGTTCGTTGTGCCACGCGTGGTCGCCAGCTCCCCCAAGGTCGTCATCCAGGAGTGGATCGACGGCATTCCGCTGTCGCACATCATCAAGGAAGGCACTCAGGAACACCGCGACCTGATGGCTTCCCGGCTGTTCGAGTTCTCGAACGACGCGCCGCGACGGCTGGAGATGGTGCATGGCGACGCCCATCCCGGCAATTTCATGCTGCTACCTGGAGACCGCATGGGTGTCATCGACTTCGGAGCGGTCGCGCCGATGCCCGGAGGATGGCCAGTGGAGCTAGGTCAGATCCTGCGCTATGCGGTGGACAAGAACTACGACAAGCTGCTTCCAACCATGCAGACGATGGGATTCATCCAACAGGGCGAGCAGGTATCCACCTACGAGATCGATGACATGCTCAAGCAATACGTCGACCCTCTGCAGGTACCGGTGTTCCACTACACCCGCAAGTGGCTGCAGCGGATGACGACCGTGGAACTCGACAGGGCCGCCGACCAGATCAAAGCCGCACGGCAAATGGATATCCCGCCGAAGCTGGCGATCCCGATGCGGGTGATTGCATCGATCGTCGCGATCTCCTGCCAGCTCGACGCGCGGGTACCGACCCGGCGTATCGCCGAGGAAACGATGCCGGGATTCGCCGACCCCGACGCGGTGTAGCGCGCCGGGGCCGACTGAAAATCACGCCGCCACAGGGTCTTCGGTGTTCTTGCGCGGCCGCCCCCGGGGGCGCTTGCGGGCGACGACGGTGCCCCGTTCGAGGATCTCGCCGCCCCAGACACCCCAAGGCTCCTGACGTTGCAGTGCAGCGTTGAGACATTCGCGCCGGATCGGGCACGCCCCGCACAGCGCCTTGGCCTTTTCGAGGTCGCGCGGATCTTGGGCGAACCATAGATCGGCGTCCTCGACATGACACGGCACCGCCAGCGTCGTTCCCTCACATGTCGTCGGAGACATGTCCAGCCCTCTGCTTCCTGGTCGTTGTTGTTAACCATCTGTCTTGTGATGGATCCCCGGCCAGGTCTCGGATATGGGAAGGCTTGCAAGAAGCCCCAAAACGAACCTGGCCACGGATCCGGGCGATTGCGGGTCCGTGGCCTTCAGGCGTTTCGCGGGCTCTGTCTAGATTGAGCCCCGATTCACAGACGCGGCAGTCGTACCGGCTTCGGCGCCGCGCTTACGCGGCGCCGAAATAGCTGCGGCGGCAATGGCGGGAGCATGGAAGGTCCACGATATGCCGGCAACACCTACACCGGTGACAACAAAATTGCTTGTCATGATCGTGGCACCCTCCTTTC
>JBMYXJ010000324.1:0-4167 GCA_049608285.1 Mycobacterium sp.
AGCCATGCTGGACATGGCCGCTGAAGGCATCTCCACGACCATCAATCTGTATAGCTACCTGGACACCACGGACGCCGAGGCGGCGGCCATCATCGGTAACGCGAGGCGTGGCAGCGATCCGTCGTAGCCGCTTCACCGTCGCCGCGAGGCTTACGGGGAGTGTCAGGTCCAAAATCTGGCGTCCTTGCCGGCGGGTTACTTAGGCGATACTGGATTCCATGGTGGGCTGGGTTTGGTGAGCACGATAGATGCGTTCTACGCGACCTGGGCCCAGGCGCGACGAACCTTCGGGGAGGGAACCGCGACAACCGGGTCGCGGTTTGATTCGAGCTCCGGTCTTCGGCGACTCGGGGATGACGTGGCTTCAGCGGCGCCCGGCTCGGTGTGGTCCGGTGCTGCCGCCACGGCGTATGGCACGAAGAACACACAGCACCGAGGTGTGTTTTCCGAACTAGCCGACCTCGACCAGCGTTTGGGAAAGGCTGTTGACCAGTCTGCCCAGATCGTGACTGCGGGGCGCCGGGACCTGGATGCACTGCGTCAGTGGGTGAGTGATGCGGCCAACAGTGTTCCGCCCGGTAGGCAGCGGGAAGCACAGCTGCTTCAGATCGCTACTAGCGGGCTGGGGAGGCTTGGCGAGGTTGTCGCCGGGGCCGATCGTGATCTGGGTACGGTCGCGGTGCGCATGAGCGGAATCAAGGCTGGCTATGACGCTGTGAAGGTCAAGGAGTCTCCTACGGGACTTGGTGAGGACAAGCCGGATACTGCTGTTGACGATGGCAAAACCGACATGTCTTCGGGCGATATCGCCGAGGTTGACCGGGCGAATCGCGAGCTGCTCAACGAGATGTTCCAGGAGTATCAGCAGCTGCCCGATGGGCAGGTGAAGACCGATCGGCTCGCCGACATCGCCGCGATCCAAGAAGCCTTGAAGGTGCCTGACTCGCACCTGGTGTACCTGGAGAAACCTGACGACCCGTCGCAGATGATCCCGGCGGCCACCTCGATTGGTGACCCGTTCACCGCCGACCATGTATCTGTCACTGTGCCGGGCGTGGGTGGAACAACTCGTGGCGCCATTGCCGATATGACCGGCGAAGCCCGTGATCTGCACAACGAGGCGATCGATGTGGCGAAGGCGGCAAGCACCGCCGACAATCCGATCAGCACCAACGTCGCGACTGTGGCCTGGGTTGGGTACCAGCCCCCGGCCAACCTCGGCCAGGGGTCGGTTCTCACCGATGGTCTTGCTCAGGCCGGAGCGCCGAAGCTCACATCATTTCTGGCTGATCTGGATGCGGCCTCGGGTAACCCGGGCCAAACTACTGCGCTGTTCGGGCATTCCTACGGTTCGCTGACCTCAGGAATCGCGCTCGGTGACGGTGCTAGTCAATACGTGGAGAATGCTGTGTTGTATGGATCTCCGGGGTTCCAAGCCACCAAGCCAGCTGATCTGGGGATGACCGACGACAACTTCTTTGTGATGTCGGCGTTCGACGATCCGATCAACTCGTTCAGCGCGACCGCCCCCTACCATGGGTGGGGCTCAGACCCTAACGACATCATCAGCGACGACGATGGGCTGCGGTTCCGGTTCCAGCATTTGGATACCACAGCCGGTGACACGCCAATACCAGCATATGAGGCAAAGACCGGAGCCTCTGAGCACGCTGACTACCCGCGCAACGCAGGAGAACGCATGACCGGATACAACTTGGCCACGATCCTTTTGGATCGCCCGGACCTTGCCGTTACCCAAACCCCGTCCTCGTGGGGGTCATGATTCTGCGCGCGCAGTGCGGCCGCCGCGTAGGCGTTGCGCTGCTATGCATCTCAATGCTGATAGGTGGTTGTTCCTTGACCGAGAACCCCTACGAGTCAAGAACCCTCAAGGGCCACGAAGCGGTAACCCTCATCGACAGCATGCGATCAAAAGGGAGCTACGAAGACGCCCGAACGCGGCTCAATCAGGCAGCCGCGACAATCGGTGACCGCATTGTTGCTGCTGTTCCCGGCCAGACCTGGCGGTTCACCGATGATCCGAACGTGCAACGGGTAAAACGCGCCGGCCTTTCGTGCGAGAAGCTCACTGGCGACATCGCCGGGCGTCCGCTATCCGACATGGTCGAGTTCGGAAGGACTTTCAGCGTCGAAGAGTTCGCAACTGCTGTCGAGATCGTGCGCCAGGAAGCGGCGACTTTCGGTGCCACTGATGCTTCATCGATGTTCGACGAACCGCACACGCGCGATTTTGGCATCCAGGGGAACGGGTACACATTCACACTCAGGCAGGGGGGATCTGCCATTCTCACTATTGTTGGCGACTGCTTCCTGATGCAATCAGTGGTCGACCTTCCGCCCGGACAGATGCCGCCCGAGCCCCCCATCCTGCCGCCGGATTCCACGCCAACACCGTAGACACCAATCCGAGGGCGGCCCGCCCGCCAAGGTCGGGTTAAGTTCGCGGCAGCTCTACAGATGACACAAAGAAAGACCCCCAGAGATGGGGGTCTTTCTTGTGTCAGGCTTGTCAAAGACACGGTGCCGACGTGGGGGTCAATGGCCACCAACAATGCCCGCGCCGTACGGGCCGGTGTACTGCGCGCTCGTATCCGGATTAGGTGCAGTAACGATCGATGCGTCTCCGGGGCTTTGGCAAACGGATGTGCTGGCACCGTTAACGTTGCAGCTTTGGTGAGGCGCGGTGGCGGGGGAGGCCATCGCGGCTCCGGCGCCGAGCAGGTTGAGGCCGATTATGGCGGCGCTGATGGTGGCTGTCTTCCAGATGGCGGGTCGTTTCACGGTGTATCCCTCTCGTTGTCATCCGAAGGATCGTTCTTCTTCGGTGCTTTCAATGTTTCGCCGGCAACATATGCCTGGCCTGAGAAAGCATCGAGAACTAGCCGTGTAGACCCCGTGAGCTTGCCACGGGACTGCAATCCGACCGCTGCGGCGGCGAACCGACGAAAGCTTTGACCTGTAATGGTTTTCGTTACCGAGAGGCTTGCTTTGTGTTCCGCTCTGCGCTGCCGCCCTCGATCGCCTTGCCGCTCCCATACGCAGGGCGGTCGGCGAAGTCGGTGCCGCGTGCCGTCACCCAGTCCCGAAACGCAGCCGCGGCCGCGAAATGACCAGCCTCACTCACTGGGCACCCCCGGTAAGCAGCGAGAAGAATTGGTACGAAGGATCCTTCATGTCGGGTCTGCCGCTAGGGGTGTCTCTGGTTATCGGGTGGCTCAGGTCCGCGGTAGACGGATCGTTCACCCGGGCCCAATCGGTGACGATTTTACGATGCGTGAATTTCCAAGTGTCCAAACGTTTTTCATACTTGTCGAGGTAGCGTCCGGCGACAATGACGTCGACGTCGTGATTTCCTGCGCCAATCGTGTGAATCGCAATGGTGTAGATCTCGCCTTCGGCGATGTTTCCACGAACCTCGAAATTCGCCGTTGTGACGTTGTGTTGCATCGACTGCATGTAGGGACGTGCGGCGGCGAGCTTGCTGATGAAGCTATCCGCAGATCCCGCTGAGAAGGCGCCGTGGTCGTCCAGGGCGTCCTCGTGATACAGGCTGCGTAGTTGTGCGAAGTCACCACGATCGACGGTGCGACAGTAGCTGTGAACGAGCTTGCGCAACTCGAACTCGTCGAGCATTTCCTGCAGCAGTGCCTCTGAAAGCGCCATTGTTCCTTGCTCGTTTCCGTTGAGAGTGAATGTGTATGGGTGCTTGGCCTGGATGCGCCAGTCTCACGCCTTTTCCCGTAGCCGCACCAGCCGTGTGGTGGAACTCTCGTCCAACTCCACCACTTCAGAGCGTGATCGCAAGAAGTCGCTGAAGGACTTGAACCCCAGGGATTTCTCGCTGAACGATGGGTCCATCCGTTTCATCTGCGCCTTCACCGCAGAGTTGTGCAGCCAGTCGGCGTCGTCCTTCTCCAGCCCGATCTGTAGCGCGCGGGTCAGCAGACCGGTCGCCCCAGCCTGAGGATCCGGCAGCTCGGAGTCCTCGGGGGTCTCGGACTCGGCGGGCTTCGTCCGCCCGGAGCGTCCCCGTGGTGTGGGTTTCTCGGCGGGAACAGCCGTGGCGTTGGGGGTGGCAGGCTCGACCAACGGGACGCCGGGTAGCGCATCGTAGGTGACGAACTCATCGCAGGCGGCCGCGAGCAT
>JBMYXJ010000325.1:0-4155 GCA_049608285.1 Mycobacterium sp.
CTCATCCGCGGCCTCGGGCAACCGGGCATCCTTGCTCTATGGCAATAACCCCACCGAGTCGAGACCGCGCTGTAGATGTCATCCGACTCGTCGCTCTGGTAGTGGTGATGTTCGGGCACTGCGCGCTTCTGCTGGCAACCATCGACAACGGCGGCGTCCGCATTGGCAACCTGATCGGTGAACTCCCCGCGGTCGCGCCCACAACCTGGATCGTGCAGGTCATGCCGTTGTTCTTCCTCGCCGGCGGTGCCGCCGGCGCCTACGGATACCACTCGGGCACGCCGTGGGGCAGCTGGTTGTTCACCCGCGCCCAGCGATTGTGCCGACCGGTGTTCTGGTATCTGGCCGCATGGTCGCTGGGCCTGATCGCCGTACGGATGACGCTGGGCGCAGAGTCTGCCGCAGCCCTCGGGCGCGAGAGCGTGGCGCTGCTGTGGTTCCTCGGTGTCTACCTGGTTGCGCTGGCTTTCGTTCCTGCCCTGACACGTCTGAGAAACGGTCGCGCCGTCGCCATCGTGCTTGCTTGCTTGCTCGCAACCGCCGCGATGATGGACACGATCCGCTTTGCCATCGGGACCCCCGGGATCGGGGTCCCCAACTTCGTCATCGTCTGGTTGATCCCCGTCACCATAGGGGTGGCCTATGCGCGCCGTCTTATTGCCGCTCGCGTCGCCCTCACTGTCGCGGTATCGGCGTTTCTCGCGCAGGTGGCACTCGTCGCCGCCGGCCCGTACGAGGTGGCTCTCGTGGTCACCGGAACCGAAGAGATATCCAACGTGTCGCCACCAACAGTGTTGCTCGCGTTGCAATGCATCTGGATGTCGTGCGCGTTCGTCCTCGCCGCAGGAGCGATCCGGCGATATGCCGAGCGGCCACGAGTCTGGCGCATAGTAGCGGCCGGAAATGGGGGAGCGATGACGCTGTATCTGTGGCACATACCCGCCATCGCCGCCGCTGCGGTCGCCTTGCACGCCATGGGTCTGGACGCTTATGACGTACACGCACACGGCTTCTGGGCTCTGCTCGCCCTTCGGGCGTTGGTATTCGCCGTCGTGATGATGGTGATCTTCCCGCTGCTCATACCGCTGGAGCATCGCCGGTTGCCGTGGTGGGATGCTCCGGTCGAGGCCACCGGTGCCCGGTCAGCTACTGCCGGTGCATCCATCTGCGCCGCCGGTGTTGCGTTGGTGCTGCTAGCGAAATTCGGGCTGGGTGGTGCGTCGGGTTGGGCAGCATTGGGTTGCTTTGTTGGGGCTGCTGCCGCGGCAAGGATCGCCGCGGGACTGCCGATCCAAAAACCTGTACGCACGGACGCAGCCTTCGGCGTTCGGTAGGGTCCTGCGCGTGGTTCCGAGCGCGATGGCCAAGCCCGACTCCGTAGACGGTACGCATCGATGAATCGGCTTTCGCGACTCCTGCTGGCCACGGTGGCTGCCGCGAGCGCCCTGGCCGCGCTGGCAGGTTGCACACGCGAGGTGGACAACCCGATTCCTCGGCCCGCGGATCTCGCCGCGCCGATCTCGAAGCTGCAGGTTGCCGATCTTCTGAGCGCGAAAGTTGCTGGGGGGGAAGGAAATCTATTTGCCGCCGCCGAACCCGAACGCTGCAGCGGTCTAGCACTGGAAGTGGATCCTCCGTTCCTGGAGGCGCATCGCCCGCTGGCCACCGATGGCGGCCACTGGACCACTTCTGACGGGGCCACCTACGTCGAGGAGATGGTCGCGGTCTACCGGTTCGACTTCGACCCGGCACGCGCCCTTGATACCGTGCGCCAGGCGATCCGGACCTGCGCTGACACCGCGCTGACCGTGACAACAATGCGCGGCCGCGTCCACACCTTCGCGGTGTCGCCTGCGGCCACCGAAAGCCCCCAAGGCGCCATCGGGTGGTCGTTGCGATCCGCAAACTGGAACTGTGACAACACCTTCGTGGCGAGCCACAACGCGGCGATCGAGATCACGACCTGCGGCACCGTCGGCGGCTTCGACGCGGGCGCATTGGCCGACGAGGCATTGAAACGTATTGACGCGCTGGCCAACACAGCCGCCTAATGCCGAGTAGAGGCTAGGTGCGACCCGAGAGCTGCTCTCGGTATCACCTCAACTCGTCCTCTGCTGCGGCCAAGGCGGCGAACTCCTCATCGGGAGAGTTGGCTACCAGGCGGTGCCGGCTGTACACAGCGAAATACGCCATGAAGGCGGCGAACACCAAGAGACACCACAGCGCGGCGACGCTGTCGACAAGGAACGTCGCGATCACCGCCAGCACCGCGATGACCAAGGCGAACCCGGTGGTGAAAACTCCCCCGGGGGTGCGGTAGGGCCGGGGCATGTCGGGTTCGCGCCGACGCAGCACGATGTGGCTGACCATGATCAGCACGTAGCTCAGGGCAGCGCCAAAAACCGCCATGTTCAGCAGCAGCGCACCTTGGCCGGTCAGCGACAACAAGAAACCGATCACCCCGGGCACGACCAGCGCAAGCGTCGGAGACTTGCGCGAGTTCGTCACCGAGAGCACAGTCGGTAGGTAGCCGGCCCGCGACAGCGCGAACAGCTGCCGCGAATAGGCGTAAATGATCGAGAAGAAACTCGCGATCAGACCGGCCAGCCCGATGTAATTGACCACCTTGGCCATCGCGCCCTCACCCAACGCCTCGACGAGCGGGTTGCCCGATTCCGACATCGCGGCCGCGCCACCGGCACCTGTGGCCAGCACCAGCACCGTCGTGCAGGTCACCAGTAAGACGACCATCGCAGCAATGATGCCTCGCGGCACATTGCGTTCCGGGTTGGCTGTCTCTTCGGCTGCAAGGGGGACACCCTCGATGGCCAGGAAAAACCAAATTGCGAAGGGGATCGCCGCCCAGATGCCCAGCACACCGAAGGGCAGAAGGGCCGATGCCCCCACCGCGTCGGTAACATCGATGTCAGTCAGGTTCGACGCGTTGAACTGGCCGATGGCGGCGATGGCGAAGATCACCAGGCCGACAAGAGCGATGCCGGTGATCACGAACATCACCTTCAGCGCCTCACCCACACCCGACAGATGAATACCGATGAATATCGTGTAGACGGCTAAGTAGATCCACCAGCCGTCTTGTATGCCGAACAGTTCCAGGGATTCGACGTAGGCGCCGATAAAAGTCGCGATGGCCGCGGGCGCGATCGCGTACTCGATAAGGATCGCCGTGCCGGTCGCAAAACCGCCCCAGGGTCCCAGGGCGCGGCGGGCAAACGTGTACCCGCCGCCCGCCGCAGGAAGCGCCGAGGACAGCTCGGCCATGCCGAGCACCAATGCCAGGTACATCCCGGCGATCACCACTGCGGCAATCGCCAGTCCTCCGAAACCACCCTGGGCCAGGCCGAAGTTCCAGCCCGAATAGTCACCGGAGATGACGTAGCCGACGCCGAGACTGGCCAGCAACACCCAGCCGGCCGTGCCTTTCTTTAGTTGCCTCTTTTGTAGGTAATCGTGCGATTCCCGATGGCCTTCGACACCGCGCATGCTGTGGCTGGGACGACTGTCGCTGCTCATGACGTGGGACTCCGTTCTCCGCTACCGCTGTAACGCCGCCCCCGGGATATCCGATAGATCGCACACACAGGTTCGGATAGGGGAAGGGGATCGCGGTGCACACGGTACTCGGGCTGTCCTTGACATCGGATGAGGTCGCCTGGGTGCTGTGGGACCCCGCCGGCGGCACCGTCGTCGACCATGACGCCCTGGCATTGGACGGGGACGCCGAGATTGCCGGTGCATTCGCCCGAAGCGCCCACACTCTTGGCAGGGCGTGCGGATTCGACGTCGATCATGTCCGCCTGACGTGGACCCCCGAAGCCGCCCACGACGGCTTGCGGCTTCGGACGCAGCTGAGTTCTCTGGGATTCGGCAAGGTCGAGGTCGTGCCCATGGCCTGCGCCGCGGCAGTCTCAGTCGATCCGGAAGCGACCGGTGTCACGGCACGGTTGGCGCTGGCCTACGGTGCCGCCCTGGCCGCCCCCCACACTGATGAGGAAGTCACCGCCCCTGCAATACCGCAGATTCCCCAGCGCAGCCGGCTTGCCCGCCGGCGAATCGCGTCATCCTTGCTTGGCGCTGCCGCGGCTGCGGCCCTCGGCGTACTGAGCCTCTCGGCAGGTGCGACGTCGCAATTCC
>JBMYXJ010000326.1:0-3880 GCA_049608285.1 Mycobacterium sp.
TACGGACTCGCGGATTTGAATGAGTTGGAGTCGCTCACTCGAGCGGGGTTCTTGTGCTGGGACCGGGACGATGAGCGATGGTTCCGCAGCGCCGCGCCCAGTGGCCGAGTTGGGTGAGCGGGTCGTAGCGGGTCGGCCAACGGCGCAGCAGATGCGCAGCGACATACACAATCACCAAGTCCGTCAACAGCGGATGGGCTTCCCGGTAGCCGTCCACAGCCTCCGACAACAACAACCAACCCCTGCGGCCCGCCGTAATCTCGTAGACGGTGACACCCGCCCAGACCGCGAGCCACGCCTTATCCGAGGGTTGCATCATCGGCGTCCTAACGCCTCCTCAAGAAGCCGAGTGACGCTGTCGAACTTGCTGGTGAGATTCTCCACGTTGGCCTGAATGTGCTCCCGATGAGCCTTTTCTGCACAGACACTTCCGTGGACCTCGGTGACTTGTTTCTCGATGCGGCCGAGCCGCTGGTCGAGCGAGCCGCCATTGCCGCCGTTGACGACTTGTCCGTTCGTCTGCTTGACGCCGAGCCAGACCCGCCACACCATCACAACGAGGATCACCGCAGCAGCAGCGATGACCACCCAGGTCGCAAGACCGAACCAGTCGTCAGCAAGCTCGGTGGGCAGACTAGGCACTGTCGACGCCCGCAGCATCAGTCGACCATCGACGCGGAGTCAGGGTCACCGGCGCGGCGGGCACCTAACGACATCAACACCGATAGGAGAGCCGCCCCGAGGGATAGCCCGGTGACCGTCTGCCAGTCCACTGCCCACACGTTGACCTTGTCCCCGGCGAACGCTGTGACGGCTGCTTGCGCTGCGGTGCGGGCGGCCCGCTCCAGTGCGTCGCGCCAAAACTTACGGGTAAACATGGTGCGCCCCTTTTCAGTTGTTGAGCAGATAGTCCTTCGCCGGTTCAATCGAATAGTTCGTATGCGGGCCGGTTCCGTTGGCGAAAAACATTCCGGCTTCGATGATGGCGTGAAACATCGCCACCACCTCAACCACCGGGCGTTCGGGTAGTTCGATGAGCAGCTGCGAGACAAGGGAATCGGGGCCGGTGAATATCCTGGTCCCCATCACGACCTTGTAAATGCTGGTCATCCACTCCCCGGCTTGGCCGGTCACGTCGGTGTAGATATCGCCCCTGTGGGCGTAGTTCCGCCACCACTTGGGGGTGTCGACCATCAGCCTGTCGGCGATGCCGCAGGACTCGCGATTCACCACCGGCCCGCCTGGGTCTTGATAGGCGTTGCCCTGCTCTCGCATCGGGTTCCCGAAACACGCAACCCGTTTCACGTCATTGACACGGTTGTGCAGGCGCCCGGACTGGGGTTTGATGTCGTACTCCCACAACTCGGAGACGATGGTGGCGCCCTGGGAGTAGCCGGCGAAGTTGATGTCGCCCTGGTTCTCGGGAAGGTTGATAAGCCTAATGAGTTCGGTGCGGCCCTCTTTGACACTGGTCGCCATCGGGAACGGCGCGGCCCTGTAACCCACTGGCTGCCAGCGGTATTTGTGCTCCACGGCACGGGCTAGGTCCGCATCGGGGCCGACCCACCAAGGCACCCCGGTCCCGCACACCGTGAACAGCACCGGCTTAGACGGCGGAGGGGCGATCCCGAGAGCGGCTAGATCGTGGTCTCCTACGACGCCGTCAACGAACTGGCCAGTACGGCGCTCGTATTCGCGCTGCACGTCCCGGTCGCTGTACCCGAAATAGGAGTCAGGACGCAGCGGCTCCCCGTTGGACTCCAACGCGTAGGCCGCGAACCGGGCCAACATCACTTCCTGCCACGCCCTGACTTGCGGACCCGAGGAACCGACTTTAAGCATCGCGGTCGATGTCGGCGAACATCTCGTTAATCGTCCCGTTCAACCCAAGCAGGAACGCGGTTAAATCCCCGGCGATCCTGTCCAAACCGGTGCGCTCCACAATCCGGTCAGCGATGTGATACCCAAACCTTTTCAGCCGTTCGTCAATCCAGTCGGTCATCGCGTCACCTTCTCGGCTATGTACTCCAACAGTTCCCGGTCGGTCTGCGGCCACGCCGGCACCTCCAGCTCTTCAGGGGTTAGCGTGATGCCGAACCTAGATAGTGCCCGCCCGGTCACAGGGCCAACGATGCCGTCCGCGGCAATCCCTGAACGGGTCTGGAACTCCCGCACCACGCTCTCAGTGAGCGGGCCGTAAATGCCGTCCACGTCCAACTGCGAATAGCTTGGGAATACGCGGTTTAACCCGGCTTGTAGCTGCCGAACCTTTTGCCCCTCAGACCCGATGCTCAGGTCGTCGCCCTCAGTCGACGGCGTCTCGGGTGCGGCGTGAATCTTGTCGATGATCCGCGCATACCGGCCGTCACCTTCAGGCCACCCCATCTGCACGTGCATTTCGTCGGGCTTGCTCCACGCCCGCCCCCAAAACACTGCACCCTCATAGTCGGTCAGCAGACGGCGAATCTTCCCGACCAGTACTGGCCCCATAGTTTTGTATCCCCAAGGCCACTGAGGCGCGTTAATATCCAGTGCTGTACCACTCAGGTGGTTGGAGTTGGATGCGTCGTTGGTGGCTGACCAACCCCACACGGGCGAGATGATGGGCGCGCACTCCACGTGATAACGGCGCGCGAAATCACCCAAAATGATAGCCGGCGGGCCTTTCCGCAAAGGCGCGGTGTCCATGAACGGGCCAGGAACACGGACACACTCGTCTCGGTTACACATCCGCCAACCCGCTTCAGAAACGGCGTGACCGTAGACAGTACGAAACCCCATCAGACCACCCCTAACCCCTGTAGACGAGCAGACAGGCGACGACCAGCACCGCCATGACACCTACGTAGACGACCGCCTCCCACAGATCGGCGCGCTTCACGTCGAACCAAGCCAGATACCGCCACCGGTCACCGAACGATGGCCACATTGAACGAACCACCAGTCGGGTTCAAACTCCCCCCGGTGGTGTTCTCGGCCCGAACCGTCACCGTGTCAGCAGCCGACACCCACGCCGAATAGATCACCCCCGGTGTCATCGACGCGTTCGGAACACCCAGCGCGACACAGTCGCCCTCAACCGCGCCGGTGACCGTGATCGTTAAATCCTCATACGAACCCGCCGGTATCGACGCGAAGTTCGTCGGGTCCGACACCGGCGCCGGTGGCGCCGTACCAGCAACAATCCCCGAACCCTTCAACGCAGTCACCAGAGACGACGTACCGGTGACAGCGGGGCGCGACCCCCCAATCTGGCGTTCACTGCCGTGGTACACCCGCGCCCGCCCGATGGTGGCCGACTTCAGCTCCCCCGAATCAGCATTCGAAAAATACAAGCGCGTACTCGTCCCGGCTGTGCGTGGCACAAACGAGAACGCATAATTGACCCAGCCCTGCGCAACCGTGGGCATCACCACGGTTCGGCGCCAATGGAACGACGACGACGTGTCCTGCACATACACAAACAGTTGGTCAAGTTCGTTGCCGTCGTCGGGGTTGGCCAGGTCGAACTCCACCCACACCGGCTTACCTGGCGACATAGCCGAAATAGGGCCAGAGTTGATTTGCGCGGTCGAGGCATGATTGAACGTGAACGTGGCCGCTTCGGTGCCGCCCATCGCGTCAGTGTCATCCGAGTCCTTGGTGACGCTGGACGCGTTGAACGACCCAATAGCGGTTGAGGTCAGCTCTTCAAACCCGGCGGGAGCGCCGGCACCCACCCTGACCGTGCCAGGCTCGGCGAGTAAACCAGCCGGGTCCACAACATCGCCCACACCCGTGCCGTTGGAGATCGGCAACAGGTTGCCCTCCACCGGGTTCCAGCCGGTGAACGGTCCAAACCGGTTGGTTGAATCTAACTTGTGCGGCGTCGCGGGCGGGG
>JBMYXJ010000326.1:3916-4145 GCA_049608285.1 Mycobacterium sp.
TGCGGTACTCAAGCAGATATTTCCAGGATGAGTGAACAAAACAGTCACCGACCGCAATCGCATTGACGTTCGGTGTCGTCGAGTAGATGAACGAACACTCGCCCGCTGTGCCGTGGGAGATGTTGCACGCCGTTATCCGATGCCCTGCAATGTATCCGGTGGAGTCTGCGGTCAAGTCCGGCATCTGCACACCATTGGATGCGCCCGCTAGCTCGTCTGCGTACAAGAC
>JBMYXJ010000327.1:0-4118 GCA_049608285.1 Mycobacterium sp.
ACTCGCCTGATGGCACCGGTTCTGACGGCCATCACCGACTGCGTTTACTTCGTCCACACCGACCTGGTCAACTGGACCCTGGTTGTCGGGGAGGTGGCCGGTAGCGACGAGACCGGGGGCGGCGTCATGCTCATCGACGCCGGTTTCCCCGGCAACCGCGCAGACGTGGTCGACTCACTGGGCCAACTCGGGTTCGGCGTGACCGACGTGCGCGCAATCTTGTTGACCCATGCACATATCGACCACTTCGGCTCGGCCATCTGGTTCGCAGAAACGCACGGCACCCCCGTTTACTGCCATTCCAACGAGGTTGGTCACTCCAAACGCGAATACCTCGAACAGGCATCGCCGATGGACCTCGCTTCGCACCTCTGGCAACCGAAATGGCTCAAATGGTCCGTGTCGATCATCGGCAAGGGCGCCCTGACGCGTGTCGGCATCCCGACCACCGCACCGCTGACAGAGGAAATTGCCTCGCAGCTGCCGGGGGCGCCAAAGTCGATCCCAACGCCTGGCCACACCGGAGGGCACTGTTCCTATGTTGTGGACGGCGTGTTGGTCAGCGGCGACGCGCTGGTCACCGATCACCCGCTGGCGCCGCGCCCGGGTCCGCAACTACTGCCCTCACTGTTCAACCACGACACCGATGGCTGCCGGCGCAGCCTGGCCTCGTTAGCCACGCTGGACACTCATGTGCTGATACCGGGGCACGGCCCCGTATGGCGGGGACCGGTCAGGGCAGCGGTTGAGCAGGCTCAGGCAGCCCTGTCTTAGCGGAGCTGAAACCAAGCGTGTCCTAGCTGTATTGAAACAGCGCTACCCGACGCCGAGGTATTGCTCGACATCCTCGTCGGTGGTGGTGGGGTCGTTCGGGTCCGCCGGCATTACCGGCTCTCTGTCGACCAAGGCTCTCGGCCGCCCGTAGGGGTCTTCAAGCGTGGATTGGCTGGGACCCCCACTGATTTGGACTCCCAGATGCGCTGCAACCGGGCGGATGTCGCCCGTCGTGACCAGACCCTGCAGCCTTCTTGACTCCGCGCCAAACTCGGTGTTGCCGAGCTTGCTGCCGGGCAGGCCTTGCAGAGGTTGACTCCCCGTCGCATTGCTGGTTGTAAATACACCGCGGGCATCCGTTGTCGCCGGGGGTGGAGACTCGATGAGGTTCAGCTCGAAGTTGAAGCTGCCCCCGTTCCCACGTGGTTCGAAGGCATCGCCATCGTTGATCAGCACTGGAGAGGGCTGAGCGGCGGCGGCGAACGGCATGGCCATGGCGAACGCCGCGGCGAGCGCCGCCGCGCCGATCACGCGATACTTCACCGACATGGCCGCCTCAAATCTTGATCGGATCGCCATATATGGCGAACTGGGTGTGCGCTGTATCGGTGGAGATCCGCAGATACCCGTACGAGCGCACGGTGACATCTCCTCCGCAGGCATCGGCTTTGACGTGGATGTTGTCGATGTCGATCATAGCCAACCCGTTCTTGTTGAGGGCCATGTTCGACAGCGGGAGGTCGATGATGACGCCGGGCTGCAAAACGGTTTGGACGAATCCTGACAGACCGCCGGCCACTCCGACGCCGAAATCACCGAGATCCAAAAGCGGCGAGGCTCCGCCGGCGCCGCCGTACTGCACACCGGTCGACACATCGGTTTGACAGCCCAGCTGATACCCCACGATGAACAGGCTGTCGGTGATCGCACTATCACCCCCGGTGGCGGTGGCGGTAGCCGACAGCGTGACGAAACCCTCGCGTGATTCTTTGGCATTCGCCAGGTTGGGCACGGAATTGACCGATTCACGCTCCAGTCTGATATTCAGTGTCCAGCCGTCCCGAGTGAACTTGTCGTACGACTTGGCAGCCATGCTTACCGGCTCGGCCACCGCCGTTGCGGCCCCGTTGACGACGCCGAAGACCACGCCAAGAACGACTGCCAAACACGTCACGACGCGCGGTACGGCAACGCCCTTCACGTGTCCCCCCTACCAGTCAGCGAGTTGCCGGGTGCACACAATCTCGCGAAGAACTCTCTCGACACCTTCAGCAGCGTGTGCACCACGACCCCCATCCCATATGCAAACCAGTGCGTGCGATCTATCGGATCACCCGGGGGTGGCGTTACAGCGGTGCGGACTCATCGAGTGCCGCCGGACCTCGATTCAGTCCGAATAACCACGGGAGCATAAAACAATCGGGGCGGGATGCGGATACCGCCCCAGCACCCTGAGGCTGGTGTGACAACTGTGACTCATGCGTCGTTGATCCGTCCCGAAATGCGGCCGGTGACCCGATGTCAACGCACAGCGGCCGGCTCAATCCAGAACGTTCACCCCAAACTTGACATATGTAAAGTCCGATCCCATGGACAACATCCGCGGCAAGACCGTCGCTATCACCGGTGCGGCGCGAGGCATCGGCTACGCCACCGCCAAAGCACTCCTGACGCGCGGAGCGCGCGTGGTCATCGGCGACCGCGAAGTGGCCTTGCAGGAGTCAGCGGTCGCAAGCCTCGGTGCGCTCGGACAGGTATCGGGCTACCCGCTGGACGTCACCGATCGCGAATCCTTCGCCACCTTCCTCGACAAGGCCCGCCCCGACGGGCATGGCCACATCGATGTCCTGATCAACAACGCCGGCGTGATGCCCGTGGGCCCCTTTCTCGAACAATCCGAGCAGTCGATTCGATCCGCGATCGAAGTGAACTTCTATGGCATGCTCACCGGATGTCAGCTCGTCCTGCCAGAGATGGCGGCACGACGAAGCGGTCATATCGTCAACATCGCATCGCTGGCAGGAATGATCGCCCTGCCCGGGCAGATCGTGTACGCCGGGACGAAGTTCGCCGTTGTCGGTTTGACGACCGCGATGGCAGACGAATTCGCCCCCCAGGGCGTCGATGTCAGTTGCGTGATGCCGACGTTCACCAACACCGACCTCATCGCGGGCACCCACACGACAGCCGCTCAGAAACCAGTGGAACCTGCTGACATTGCCGCGGCAGTCGTCAAGGTGCTCGACAAGCCGACCACGCTGGTATCGGTCCCACCCGCGCTGCGATTCGTCGGTGCCATCACACCCACCCTCACTCCCAAAGCGAGGCGCTGGCTCTCCCACAAGATGGGCAACGACACAGTATTCCTCGACTTCGACCGCTCCGCGCGCGACAGCTACGAGCAACGCGCGCAGTCCGCACTGGGAGTTGTCGAACCACCGGACACTCACAACTAAGGGAATTGCGGCAGCGGTTCGCCGATCCGGTAGGACTCGACAATATCGATGTTGTCGAACAGCTCCTCAAAGCCGAACTGGTAGTCCAGAGAGGTGCCCACGAATACCACGTGCGCGATCTCTCCCCCGTCATCCGGGGTGAGCAAAACTACCGTCGCCGTCACCTGTTCCGTGTCATCCTCGACTTCGGCGACTGCGGGCGGCCAATACCAGGCAACTCCCTCTTCATCGTCGTCATCCTCGGAAACGGTCCAGCCACGTTCTGTCAGACGCCGGTCGAATTCCTCTAGTTCACCAGCGATTTCGAACTGACCTTCAAGGTGCTCGCTCACCGATGCTGGAATCCAAGTCTGATCGCGGACGGCCTGCCGTTTCCTGCGACGGGCCCTCTTGGCCGCTGAGCGCTTCGACACCTACAGCACCTAAGCCAGTGCCCGGTCTAGGTCGGCGATCAGATCCTCGGTTCCTTCCAGCCCCACCGAGACCCGAACCACGCCATCGCCCAACCCGATCGCGGCCCGGCCCTCCGGGCCCATCGCCCGATGCGTCGTCGTGGCTGGATGGGTGATCAGCGATTTAGAATCCCCCAGATTGTTCGAAATATCGATGATCTGCACCTTGTCCAGCACCTCGAAGGCACGCTCTTTGGCGCGACCTTGCGGGGCGTCTAGCTCGAAGGTGACCACGGTGCCGCCGCCGGCCATCTGACGTTTAGCTAGGTCGTACTGCGGGTGCGACTCCAGGAACGGGTAACGCACCTGCCGTACCGAAGAGTTGGACTCAAGGAACTTCGCGATCTTGAGCGCTGACGAGTTCTGGTGCTGCACTCTCAGTTCCAAGGTCTCGAGACCCTTCAGCAGAGTCCACGCATTGAACGGACTTAGCGCT
>JBMYXJ010000328.1:0-4096 GCA_049608285.1 Mycobacterium sp.
GCAGCCTGCCCAGCAGCGACGCGAACGTCGTTCAGCCTCCCGCGGTGCGGGCGGTGCGGGCGGTGCGGGCGGTTCGGGCGGTGCCGACCAGGCCAAGGGACAGAACCCACGCGGTGGCGGACAGTCGGGGGCCGGCGGGGCCAAAGACAGCACCTCGGACCGGTCCGATAAGGCCGAAAAAGATAACGACAAACGCGGCGACGGTTCTGAGCAGCAGGGCGGTCAAAGTCGGGGCGGCAACTCCGACGACGATGGCGAAGGCAGACAAGGTAGGCGCGGCCGCCGCTTTCGTGATCGCAAGCGGCGCGAGCGCGGCGACGGTGACCGAGACACCGAATTGCGTGAGGACGATGTCGTCCAGCCCGTTGCGGGCATCCTCGACGTGCTCGACAACTACGCTTTCGTGCGCACCTCCGGTTACCTTGCCGGACCGAACGACGTGTACGTCTCGATGAACATGGTGCGCAAGAACGGCCTGCGCCGCGGTGATGCTGTCACCGGGGCAGTGCGCGTCCCCCGAGAAGGCGAGGGCGGGGGACAGAATTCCCGGCAGAAGTTCAATCCGCTTGTGCGGCTGGACACGGTGAACGGCAAGGCGGTGGAAGAGGCCAAGAAGCGGCCCGAGTTCACCAAACTCACGCCGCTGTACCCGAATCAGCGGTTGCGCCTGGAGACCAGCCCCGACAAGCTGACCACCCGCGTGATCGATCTGATCATGCCCATCGGGAAGGGGCAGCGCGCCCTGATCGTGTCTCCGCCGAAGGCCGGTAAGACGACGATCATCCAGGACATCGCGAACGCGATCACCCGTAACAACCCGGAATGCCACCTCATGGTGGTGCTTGTCGACGAGCGCCCCGAAGAGGTCACCGACATGCAGCGCTCGGTCAAGGGCGAGGTTATCGCCTCGACTTTCGACCGTCCGCCCTCGGATCACACGCAGGCCGCCGAGCTCGCGATCGAGCGCGCCAAGCGCCTGGTTGAACAGGGCAAGGACGTCGTGGTGCTGCTGGATTCCATTACCCGACTTGGCCGGGCCTACAACAACGCCTCTCCGGCATCGGGCCGGATCCTTTCCGGTGGTGTCGACTCGACCGCCCTGTATCCGCCGAAGCGGTTCCTGGGCGCAGCACGCAATATCGAAGAGGGTGGTTCGCTGACGATCATCGCCACGGCCATGGTCGAAACCGGATCCACCGGCGACACGGTGATTTTCGAGGAATTCAAAGGCACCGGCAACGCCGAACTCAAGCTGGACCGCAAGATCTCCGAGCGCCGGGTGTTCCCGGCTGTCGACGTTAACCCGTCTGGCACCCGTAAGGACGAACTGCTGCTCAACGCCGATGAGTTCGCCGTGGTGCACAAGTTGCGTCGCGTCCTGTCCGGACTTGACGCGCATCAGGCCATCGATCTGCTGATGAGCCAGTTGCGCAAGACCAAGAACAACTACGAGTTCCTGGTGCAGGTGTCGAAGAATACGCCCGGCGGAAACGACGGCGACTGAGCGACGTCGGTGCGGTTCGTCAAGCGTTGAGCGGGACCAGCTGCACCGGAATCATGCGCAAGGCGCGGCCGGATCGCTGCGCAGCGCCGCCACGATGTAGCGGCGGACATGACGCAGTACTGACTCGCGGTTGTCGACATCGCACTGCTCGCCGGGCACGGTCGTCAAGCTCAGCGTGATTCGCGCGATCCACTCGGCGGCTTCCGCGCAGTCTGTGCCCGGATGGATTTCGCCACTGTCGACGGCAGCCCGGACATAAGGTACCCAGAACGCGGCGATCTCCGGGATTAGTCCCCGGACCCCGAGCCCTACGCAGGCCGTGAATGCCTCGGGCTCCTCCTGGCGCAGTTTGAGCACGAGTGCCCCCGGTGTTTCGGACTCCCTCCGCGCGAGCGCTACACCGGTAACGAGTTGGCGGTCCAAACCACTCACTGTTTCCAGGCGAGCGTGAGATTCCGTCCAGAACGCCTCGTTGAGCCGCACGATGGCCGCACCGAGCAGTTCGGACTTGTCGGGAAAATGCCGGTACAGCCAGCCGCGGCTGACGCCGGCCAGCTCGGCCACCTCGGACACAGTGGTTGCGCGGATTCCCTTTGCCGTCAGGCACTGCTCTGCGGCATCGATCAGGCGGTCACGAACGGATTTGGATTCGGGTTTCGCTGCAGTGCCAACAGTCACCGCCCTATCTTCGCAAATGACCGATGCCAGTCTGGCTCGTGCACAGGCCCCGGGTCGGTCAGTTGCGCACGCTTGGGACACTGCTTGCTGATGAGGAAGGGGTGGCTCGGTGGTGGAAACGGTTCAGCAGCTGCTGCGGGAGCGCGCCTACGACGACCGGATAGCTGTGAAATTCCACGGTCACACATGGACGTGGCGGGAGCATCTTGAGGGCGCGGCGCGGCAGGCAGCGGCGCTGATCGGCATTGCCGACCCGGCTCGGCCACTTCATGTGGGCGTCCTGCTCGGCAACACCCCGGACATGTTGACCGCGATGGCCGCTGCGGGACTGGGCGGTTATGTGCTTTGCGGCATCAACACCACTCGGCGCGGTGATTCCCTGGCCGCCGACATCCGTCGGGCAGATTGCCAGATCTTGGTGACCGACGAGCGCCATGTCGCGCTGCTCGACGGCGTTGATCTGGCCGGTGTGCGGATATTGGTCGTCGGAAGCCCGCAGTGGGAGGAACTTCTCGGGGGGGCTGGGGCGCTGACGCCACACCGCGAAGCCAGCGCAACTGATCCTTACATGCTGATCTTCACATCAGGTACCAGCGGCGATCCGAAAGCCGTGAGGGTCGTGCACGCGATGGTGTTGCTGGCGGGCGCGGCGCTGGTTGCACGCTACGAGCTGACCTCAGATGACGTGTGCTACCTGTCGATGCCGCTGTTTCACAGCAATGCGGTGCTGGCCGGGTGGTCGGTGGCGCTGAACTCGGGCGCTGCGATGGCTCCGGCGAAGTTCAAGGCGTCGGGTTTCATCGATGACATTCGGCGCTACGGCGCTACCTACATGAACTACGTGGGTAAACCGTTGGCCTACATCCTCGCCAGTCCCGAACGGCCGGATGACCTGGACAATCCGCTGCAGGTGGCTTTCGGAAACGAGGCCAGTGACCGCGATATCGCGGAGTTCGCCAGGCGCTTCGGCTGCCAGGTGTGGGACGGATTCGGATCGACCGAGAATGCGGTGACGGTGACGCGCGAGGACGGCTGCCCGGCCGGTTCCATAGGCAAGGGCTTTCCGGGGGTCGCCATCTACGACCCTGAATCCCTGACCGAGTGCCCCGTGGCGCGGTTCGATCAGCGGGGCGCCTTGGCCAACGCCGACCAGGCGATCGGCGAACTGGTCAACACGCAGGGCGCGGGCATGTTCGCGGGCTACTACAACGACCAGAGCGCCACCGACGAACGCCTGCGACATGGCATGTTTTGGTCTGGTGACCTGGCCTTTCGAGATGCCGAAGGCTGGATCTACCTTGCCGGCCGCACGGCGGACTGGATGCGGGTCGACGGAGAGAACATGACGTCGGCGCCCATCGAACGCATCCTGATCCGTGAGCCGGCGATCAGCCAGGTCGCTGTCTACCCGGTCCCTGACGAGCACGTCGGCGATCAGGTGATGGCCGCGATCATCCTGGCGGACGAGGTCACGCTGACACCGACAGAGTTCACCGACTTCCTCGCCGTCCAGCCGGACCTGTCGCCGAAAGCCTGGCCGCGGTATGTCTGGGTCGCAGACGATCTGCCGAGTACGGCCACCAACAAGGTGGTTAAACGGGAACTGATCGCAATGGGGGTCAAGCCCTGCGGTCGGGTGCTTTGGAGGCGCGACCGAAACTCCTACCGCAGGATCGGCGGGGAATAGCCGCCTCGGGATGCGCGTTTAGGATGCTGGCGGTTGACCTGGCATAATGGCTCGCCGACACCTCGGTTCCGGTTCACGCCGTAACCTCCCAGCACGGGAGCGGCGACCCGGGCCCACGATCGAAGAGGAAACCATGAAATCGGGTATTCACCCTGACTATGTCGACACGACGGTGCTGTGTGGCTGCGGCAGCAGTTTTGCGACCCGCAGTACCAAGAAGAGCGGAC
>JBMYXJ010000329.1:0-4091 GCA_049608285.1 Mycobacterium sp.
GGAGTGCAGGAGCGTACTCATGTTCATGCTCAAGTGATCGAGCACGGCCCCAGCTAATTGTTCCTTGGTGCCGAAGTGACGAAACACCAGTCCATGGTTGACCCTTGATCGGGACGCAATGTCGCGGATCGACGTCGCGGCCGGACCGCGCTCGGCGAACAGATCAGCGGCGGCGGTCAAGATCGCCGCCGCCACTTCTTCCCGCCCGATGGGCTGGGGTGAGCGCCGAGTTGCCGACTCTGTAGTCATCGGACTACATTAACGGATGTAGTCAGATGACTACAGTTGGTGAGACCTAAGGACGACAGCAATGACCATCTCTGCCGCGCTCCCCTCAACACAACCGATGACCGTGACAAAGTTGGGTAGCCGCATCGGTGCCCGAATCGACGGGGTGGTCCTCGGAGGCGACCTCGAATCAGCCACCGTCGCGGAGATCCGCACGGCACTGCTGGCCCATAAGGTGATCTTCTTCCCTGGCCAGCACCACCTCGATGACGACAAGCAGCTCGCCTTCGCCGGGCTGCTGGGCACCCCGGTCGGCCACCCGGCCGCAGCTCTGGCTGCTGAGCACGCACCGATCGTCACGGCCATTGACTCCGACTACGCCAAAGCGACGCGTTGGCACACTGACGTTACGTTCGTCGCGAACTACCCGGCGGCCTCGATCCTGCGGGCGGTCACGCTGCCCACCTATGGCGGGTCTACGCTGTGGGCGTCTACCGTGGCGGCCTACACGGAACTTCCCGAACCGCTCAAGTGCCTCGCCGAGAACCTGTGGGCGCTGCACACCAACCGCTACGACTACGCGATGACCGAAGAAGCGACCGACGAGCAGCGCGCAGTTCGAGAGGCGTTCCAGAAGCCTGATTTCCGCACCGAGCATCCCGTCGTGCGGGTGCACCCCGAGACCGGCGAACGCACACTGTTGGCGGGAGATTTCGTCCGAGGATTCCTCGGTATGGACAGCAACGAGTCACGCACACTTCTCGAACTACTGCAACACCGAATCACCGCCCCCGAGAACACTATCCGCTGGAACTGGGAACCGGGTGACGTCGCCATCTGGGACAACCGGGCAACCCAGCACCGGGCAATCGACGACTACGATGGCCAACACCGGCTGATGCACCGGGTGACCTTGGTGGGCGACGTGCCGGTCAACGTGCGCGGCCAGCGCAGCCGAGTGGTCAGCGCACCGCCAGGGTCCATCGCGGCCTGACGCCTCAGCCGGTCGCGCTGAGCGGATCGATCGGCAGCCATCCCAGCACACACCCGACGCCTCGGTGCCGGCTGACGTCGCGCTCTCCCCCAGGTGGTGTGTCCTTTCATTGACTGACTTGCGCCGAAAAAATTTCGTTCATGCCGTTGTGCAAGATCACGGGCCATAGTGGAACCTGGCCTCGCGGATCGTGACTTCGTCGTCACTCGCCCGGTACACAGTCCCTTCTTTCTAAGATCAGGAGGCCAAAACAGTTCCAGGGCGGTTCTGGTAGGGCATTCTGAGGCAATGACCAAACGCGATCGCCGTTCTGCAATCCTGATCGCTGCCCTTGCGCCCATCGCTGCCCTGTCGCTCGTGACCCCGGCGACGGGCTCCGCGCAGCCGCTCGATTGCCACAACGGCGAATGGTGGGATCCCGTGGCCAACGTGTGTAGGCCACCGCTGGTCCCGCTGAACTGCTGGGGCGGAACGTACTGGAGTCCGATTTCCAACGCCTGCCGACCGCTAGGCCAGGTCTAGGTCCGGGGGCACGGGCTGTCTCGAATCTGAAGAAAAACGGTACCTAGCGGCCAGCGAAGGTCGCGTTGCCCGGCCCCTGCTCGAGGAGCGATGCAATTCCCCCCTGCATATCGTCGGTCTCGAAGAGGGCGGGCGCGGCGTCTAGCAAGGTGGTGTCGGCCGCGATCGTGCCTTGGTCCAGGTAGGCCCGCAGCACGCGCTTGGTCGCCCCGTGCGCCAGCGTCGCGCCCGCGGCCAGTCGGTGGGCGAAGCGCAGCGTCTTATCCGCCAGTTCGGCGCCCGGCACGACGCGATTTATCACGTTCCAGCGCGCGAAGGTCTCGGCGTCGTAAACGCCGCCCGTCATGACGGCCTCACGTGCACGACCAACGCCAGCACGCTCGGCAAGACGCTGGGCACCGCCCCCGAAAGGGACCGCGCCAATGACAGCTTCCACCAGACCGAGCTGGGCCGAGTCGGCAGCCCAGATCAAATCACAGGCCAGCGCAATCTCAAGCCCGGCAGCCAGACAAAGCCCGTGCACTGCGGCGATCGTTGGAAACGGCAACTGCTCGACCCGGTGCAGGTTTCTCCCAACCCGCCCAAGCAGGAGGCGGGCCTGGGCGGCAGACACGCCCTGGAACATGTCCCCCACGTTCGCGCCGGCAGAGAAGTGCTCGCCCTCAGCGCGGACGAGCGCGGCGCGAATGGGCGCCCGCTCCATCTCTACGATCGCCTGCTCAAGACCATCGATGATCTCGAGACTCACGAGGTTCAGCGGCGGGTCACAGATCGTCATGATCCCGACCTGGCCGTCGGTCTCAAATCGAACCTTCGTCATTGTTCTACCTTTCATATCTGCGCGAGTTGGCGCTGATTATCGACCAATACAGACGGTAGGTCGCCTGGTCGAGTTTCAAGACCCCGGCCATCTCGGCCTTCGGTGTATTCAGTCTGACCGCATACCACCCACTAGTGCCACGGCAGCGTCCGGAGTGGTGGCAGGCTCGACGCATGACTGAACATCGCTACGAGGTCGAGGTGGTCTGGAATGGCGCAACCACTGACTATCGTTCGTACTCCCGCAACCACGAGATCCGGGCGACGGGGCAGCCGAGCATCCCGTGCAGCGCGGACCCGAAGTTCCGCGGGGCAGAAGGCCATTGGGATCCGGAGCAGATGTTCGTTGCGTCGCTGTCGCAGTGCCACATGCTGTGGTACCTGCATCTGTGCGCCGAAGCCGGTGTCATTGTCACCTACTACCACGACCTCGCGGCGGGCACGATGAATGACGAACGGTTCACCGAAGTCACCCTGCGCCCACAGATCACCGTCACCGAGCCCGCCATGACTTCTACCGCACGCCACTTGCACACCGAAGCCCATAGACGATGTTTCCTCGCCAACTCGGTGAACTTCCCCGTCAGACACGAGCCGACCGTTTCGGCAGACCAGCCCGGCTTAGACGGCGCTCAGCACTGAACGTCTCGAATAGCTTCGAGACTGCCCACACCCCAGGGGACGAGTACGTCTGAACCGGTTGCGAGTACGTCTGAACCGGTTGTTTGTGCGACACCTGGCGGGGGGCAGCCGATCGATCGATGCAGGCATCGCGTGCTTTTCGTGGCTTGTGCTAGGCCGTCGAGTCTGAGCAGTCGGGAACCACGTGGTCGTTTGTGATCGCACGGAGGTACCAGGTGTTGTCGACTTTTACGAGCTGAGCGGTGGCCTCCGACGCGGCCGCAGAGTGCTGGGTGTCCTGGATGTTGACGTACCAGAAATCGGTGTAGGTGTAGCAGACCATTAGCGTGGCGGTGTTGCCGTTAACGGATGTCACGCGGACGTTCTTCATATGTAGTCCGTCGTTGTAATGGCTTGTCTGGGTTTGGGTGTCGTACTCGTTCATTCTGCCGAGTTTCTGCGCGGCTTCTCTGAGTGCACTGTATGCGCTGGCCGCTTCTATGCCGCCGCCACTAGATGTAAGGATCGGTTCGATAACGGCATGAAACTGCTTGGAGGCGCTACCGCCCTGGCTGTGGTCAGCGTTGTAGGCACTGGTCGCCGGCCAAATGGCGGTGGTGTAACGCTCCACGATCTGTTGTCTGTTCACGGCGGGTTCCGCCTTCACGGGCTCGCTGGGTGAGCTGCACGCCAGGAGGACGACCATCGGGAGCAGCAGGGTGACAGTGATTTTCATGGCAATCTCAGCATATCGGTGGGCCCGTAACCCGCGATCGTGTCGACTTGCACGGGTTCGCCTGATTGTGGGGCGTTGATCATGAACCCGTTGCCGATGTAGATGCCCGTGTGTGCCGTGCCGCTACCTTGGTAGGCTCCGGAGCCGCCGAAGACTAGCACGTCGCCGGGC
>JBMYXJ010000330.1:0-273 GCA_049608285.1 Mycobacterium sp.
TGGGGCGGAGTGATGGTTTGCAGCGGAGTCTGGACGCGGTGACGCGGCTGGAGTCTGAGTGTTGGAAGCTGCTGGAGTTCATGTCTCAGTCGGACCCTGACTCTGACGAGTACTTGATCCTGTGGGGCCAGCATCAGGCGTACTTGGAGGTGCTGCATGAGTTGGAGGGTGTGCAGCAGAAGCGTTTGGTTGCGGAGCGGAAGGATTGGACCCTGTAGCGGTACAGGGGGTCCCCCTGGAGCTGCGGGGTCCGATGAGGGACTTGCGGTGGCT
>JBMYXJ010000330.1:283-4089 GCA_049608285.1 Mycobacterium sp.
TCCGTTTCACCGAGTCGGGGGGGACCCCGTCCGTGCGATTTTGCTGGATAGCAGTGCGGGTACTGGCAAGAGCGTGGGGACGGGTGCGACGCTGGTTCGCTGGTGCCTCGATTACCCGGGTAGCAGATTCCTTGTGGCGCGCCAGACGCTCCGGAGTCTCCGTGAGTCGTGGCAGACGACGTTTGAGGAGCAGGTTCTCCCGGCGTACGGACTGAGCCCGGGGAAGGGCAGCAAGATGCACCGTCAGGGTTACAAGATCGGTGCGAGCGAGATTGTGCTGGGTGGTCTTGACGACCCTCAGAAGCACTACTCGACGGAGTGGAACGCGGTCTTGCTGGTTGAGGGGACCCAGATCAGCGAGGATACCTTTGAGCGTTTCTTCCGGGCGCTGCGTTGGCCGAAGGGTGCCCCGTTCCACTCGATGATCGTGGAGTGCAACCCGGAGAGCCCGTTCCACTGGCTGCACCAGAAGTTCATCGCCCAGCCCCAGCCGGGGTTCCTGCGCCGTCAAGCGACGTACAGGGACAACCCGGCGTACTGGGATGTGGAGGAGGACGACTGGACTGAGCGGGGCCTGGAGTTCTCAGAGAACCTGAAGGCGGGTACCAGCGGGACCCTGTACCGGCGGCTGTTCCTCGGTGAGTGGTGCATGGTCGAGGGTCAGGTCTTCGACTGCTGGGAGCCTGAGAAGTATGTGGTCCCGGGGCACTGCGAGAAGCGGGACGACGGCCACTGGTGGGTGTTCCCGGATGACGGGGACCCCGTGCGTCTCAACTGGCTGGCTGCGGGCCAGGACTGGGGTTACACGTCACCGGGGGTGGTGAGTGTCTGGGGGTTCGACGACTGGGACCGTGCTTGGCTGGTGGAGGAGGTCTACCGGACGAAGCAGGACGACGGCTGGTGGACGGACACGATCGCGGAGCTGCACGCGAAGTGGGGCTTCTGGCGTGTGGTGACGGACCCGGAACATGCGTCTGGTATTGCGATGGTGAACCGTCGCCTGCGGGCGGAGGATGGGCGCCCGTTGCTGACGACTGCGGACAAGCGGACGTTGCAGGCCGGGCGTACGAAGTACTCGATGGTGATGCACGCCCACACGGAGATGTCCCAGGGGCGGCTACTGTTCTTGGAGGGGGCGCGTCAGCATGACCGCGACGAGTTCCTCAAGAGCAAACCGGCCTGCACAGTGGAGGAGTTCCCGGGGTACATGTGGGCTCCGCCCCGGGAGAGCCGCCGCTACGAGATGGTGGGTGGCGAGGGCCCCAGCCTGGACGTGCCCATCAAAGTGAACGACCACGGCATCGACGCGATGCTGTACCTGCTGTGGGCGGTTTATCAGAAGGATCTAACTCCTCCGACCGCTACAGTTTACGAGCCCCGGCGTCCTGAGCATATTCTGACGAGGGACCCGGAGTACATGCGACTGATACGAGCCCGGGAGGGATGACATGCTGAAGGACGATGAGAAGTCCCTGTACGGGGAGATCAAAGCGGCTGAGGCGGAGCGGGACCAACACCTGCGCCACTTCAAGAAGATGGTTCAGCGGAGCCACGGCAAGGCATACAAAGCGCCGGGGTCGCTTACGCATGGATCGACGCTGGAGAACCACTACCACGAGTACGTGAGTCTCATGCTGCCGCGTCTGGTGCTGAACAACCCGAAGGTGCGGGTGACGAGCCGGGACGACTCAGCGATGGCGTCGATGGGAGAGATCCCTGACACGGAGGCCCTGAGCCACGCGATGAACCGCTGGGTGAAGGACTGCTCGTTTGACCGCCTGATGACGGACTATGCGACGGACGGGTTCTTCGCCCACGGCGTGGCGTATGTGTATCAGGAGCCGTACCCGGGCTATGTGCCCGAGTCGGCCCGCGAGGGCCTGGCGGAGGGGGAGGATGTCATGCGTCCGCGCGTGATGATCCTGGATCCGACGACGGTGTTCTGGGACCCGCTTGCTACTCGCCGGGACGCGATCCGTTACTACGGCCACTGCTACACGCGGGACCGCGAGGATCTGCTTGAGGAGGCGCGGAAGGACCCCGACCTGGGTTGGCGCCCCGAGGCTATCGAGGCCGCGTCAGCGGCCAGCTACGATGACGGCCACCTGGAGTATGTGGACCGCGACGAGCTGCGGATCTACGAGATCTGGATCCCTGAGCAGGTTGCTGATGACGATGTCAGCGAGCGCGAGGGTTTCAACGGGACCCTGTACACGCTGGGTGCCCAGTCGCACAAGGACGGTACGACGGACGGCATCTTCCTGCGTGACCCGCAGCCGTGGTTCGGGCCCCGCGAGGGGCCGTATGTGATCTGGGGCGTCTACCCGGTGCCGAACGATACCTACTGGCTGTCGCCGCTGGCGGCGGTCGAGGACCAGATCCAGAGCCTCAACGACTTCACCAATGCGTTCATCGAGGGTGCGCGCAAAGCGAAGAAGGGCGTGGCTGTGAACGCGGCGGAGCCGGAGGTCGCGGACTCGATCAAGAACTTCGAGGACCAGGGCGTCTTCATGCTCCAGACGGGCAACCTCTCGATGCGGGAGGCGGTGGTCCCGTTCGAGGTGGGGGGACCCCACTCGGAGCTGATGCTCTACATGCAGGCGGAGCGTGCGCGGCTAGAGCGCGTTAGCGGCATCACGGATGTCCACCGAGGAAACGTCAGTGGCGCGGGGACCGCGACCGAGATCAGCATCGCGGATAGCGCGAGCAACATCCGGACGGAGTTCGTGCGTCGGCAGTTCTACCGTGGCGTGACGGACATCCTGGCGCGGGTCGCGTGGTACATGCGCGAGGACCAGCGGAGCCGCTACCCCGTCACCGAGGAGGTGGCGCGGATGCTTGGGCAGTCCGCTGGGAGCGTCTGGTACATGCCTCCTGCGGACGATGTGCCCTTCGAGGCGTATGAGTTCGAGATCGAGGCGTTCAGCATGGAGCGGGCCAATGAGGGCCTCTACCAGCGCCGCGTGATGGAGTTCATGCAGATGTATGTGCAGCTCGCCGGGGTGGGCCTCCAGGCCCCCACGCTGGCCCCCGTCATCGATAAGATGCTCCGCAAGGCCGCCAACGCTCTCAACATCGACGACATGGGCGTCATGATCACCGAGCAGGCGCTGATCCAAGCGCAGGAGCGGGCGATGCAGATGCAGATGCAGCAGTCGCTACAGAGCCAAGCGCCAGCGCCCGCGAACGCGGGTCAGGCCAACCCGCTGGCCGGTCGGATGGCTGGCAACGCACAGAACCAAGGCAACATCATGGGAGGCATCTGATGCCGCTGTACGAGTACATTGACGAAGCTAACGACGAGATTGTCGAGATCTTTCTCCACCACGATGAGGCTGACGATATCGGCGCGATTCGCAACCACGATGGTCGCCGCCTTCGTCGGATTCTTTCGCAAATTGTTAGCAAGGTCGATAACGGCTTTGTTTCGCGCCAAGTCCACCGTTGGCACCCTGATGTGAAGCATCACACGAAGGAGGGCTGGGCGGCCTTCAACAACAAGAGGGAGGCTCGGGAGTTCATCGCGCGCAACAACTCGAAGGAGGGCGCGTCTACGGACTGGTCCTTGGACAACTGATTTGAGACAATCCGACCATGGCGATTGAGTATCGAGGGGAGCGTTTCTCCGGGTACAACAAGCCCAAGCGCACTCCTGGGCACAAGACCAAGTCGCACGCGGTCTTGGCTAAGGAGGGCGAAACTGTGCGCCTAGTCCGGTTCGGGCAGCAGGGCGTGCGTGGCGCAGGTAAGGCGCCCAAGACAGCCGCTGAGAAGGCGCGCAAGAAGTCGTACTACGCGCGGCACGA
>JBMYXJ010000331.1:0-4082 GCA_049608285.1 Mycobacterium sp.
ACCTCCGTTCCGATGATCCGTTGCATGCCAGCCAGCGTAGAGGGGCGGCCACGCCGCTGATGCGACGGGTTTGGTGCCGTGGCGATCTACCAGCCAGGACAGCACGCCTGAGTGCCCATACCGGCCAGCGCACACTCAGCCACCACCGACCACCTCCCAGCTGTCCTCGCTGTCCGGCCCTCCGGCGGTCACTCTGACCGTCCGGGTGTCGCCACCTCGATCCGATGCCTCACACTCGAACGACTCACCGACGGCCACCACCTTCAGACCGCGGCCGCACCCGACCTTGACGCCGAACCCGTATTTCTTCGAGACCTCCCTGGAAAGTCCCTTCCCGGTTTCGGCGAGGTCGAAGACCACGTCGAGTGTGGCGAAGTCGACGTTGTACGCGTCGTCGGTGAACTTCACCTCCACACGCACATCGTTGCCTTCGAGATCGGCGATGCAGTTGAAGCTGACGCCGGCTTTGGGTGAACCTGACGGCCGGGGGCATTCGACCGTCGACACCTGCCGGCCCATCGGCGCGTACTGCTTATTGAGCTCGTCGGCGATCGCCGACTCAAGTTTCTTGTAGTCCGGACCGCCCGATGAAAGGGAGAACTGGCATCCGGCAGCCACCGGGACCAGCAGCAGCACGGCCAGCAGCGAGCGTGGGCTTCTCACATCTCGTACGGTACCGCCCGCAGTGCCCAAACCAAATGACCCAGAACCGTTTGGCGGGCACCATCTGAATCCCGCCACCTCCCATCACGAGGCACTAGATTTATTGCGGTGAAGGATTTTCGAGGCAGGCGCTACGGCGAAGTCCTCCTTGTAGGTGTCGACGCCGACTCCGGAGACGGACCGTACGCCACCGTCTACAACACGTACGGGCTCAATGACTGCCCAGCCGAGCTGTGGTCACAACTCGACGCAGAAGCCCTGGCCAAGGACCACGGTGCGGCGGCAGCACTACTCAACGGGCCGCGGTACTGGCTGATGGACGGCATCGAAAAAGCCCCGTCCGGTCAGCCAGAGATCGCGACGTTCGGCGGCATCGATATGTTCCGATCGGCCACCGTGAAGTTGACGTCGATGAACCCAGCGCCCTATCGGCCCAACATCGTCACGCGAAGTACCGTGTTCGTGTTCAATTCAGGCGAAACGGTTTTCGAACTCATCGATCCCAGTGGTCAGCACTGGGTGATGCAGACGTGGAGTCAGGTCGTCGACCCCACACTGGCTTACGAAGACCTCGCCACTCTCGCCGCTCGACTCAGCCTGCCCGACGGTTGGTCATACCGCGCCCGCATCCTCGAGGAGGATCTGCGGATCGATACCCTCGCTGAGCCCGCCCAGGTCCTGCAGGATGACCTGACGAACAGCTACTCGCTGGCGACTGACGTTATCTAGAGGTACTGCCCGAGATTGGACTCGGTGTCTATAGCCCTGCTGGCGCTCGATGACTTGCCGGTGACCAGTGTGCGGATGTAGACGATCCTCTCGCCCTTCTTACCCGAAATCCTTGCCCAGTCATCAGGATTGGTGGTGTTGGGCAAGTCCTCGTTCTCCGCGAACTCGTCAACGATCGAATCCAGTAGATGCTGTATGCGCAGACCGCGCTGGCCGCTCTCGAGCACTGACTTGATGGCGTTCTTCTTGGCACGGTCCACGACATTCTGGATCATCGCACCGGAGTTGAAGTCCTTGAAGTACATGACCTCCTTGTCACCGTTGGCATAGGTGACCTCCAGGAACCGATTGTCGTCAATCTCGGCGTACATCCGGTCGACGACCTTCTCAATCATCGCCTTGATCGTCAACCCGCGGTCACCGGAGAACTCAGCAAGATCTTCGGCATTAATCGGAAGCTGTTCGGTCAGGTACTTGCTGAAGATGTCTTGCGCCGACTCGGCGTCCGGCCGCTCGATCTTGATCTTGACGTCCAAGCGGCCGGGCCGCAGGATCGCGGGATCGATCATGTCCTCGCGGTTCGACGCACCGATCACGATCACATTCTCCAGGCCCTCCACGCCGTCGATCTCGCTGAGAAGTTGCGGGACGACAGTGGTCTCGACATCGGAGCTGACTCCGGTGCCTCGGGTACGGAAGATGGAGTCCATCTCATCGAAGAAGACGATCACCGGAGTGCCCTCCGAGGCCTTCTCCCGCGCCCGCTGGAAGATCAGTCGGATGTGACGTTCGGTCTCACCGACAAACTTGTTCAGCAGCTCGGGACCCTTGATGTTGAGGAAGTACGACTTTGCCTCGCGGGCGTCGTCGCCACGCACCTCGGCCATTTTCTTGGCCAACGAATTGGCTACCGCTTTAGCGATCAGGGTCTTCCCGCACCCGGGCGGACCATAAAGCAGTACACCCTTGGGCGGTCGCAATGAGTACTCGTGGTAGAGCTCCTTGTGCAGGAACGGCAACTCCACTGCATCGCGGATCTGCTCGATCTGGCGACCCAAACCGCCGATGTCGTTATAGCTGACATCGGGAACCTCTTCGAGTACGAGATCCTCGACCTCGGCCTTCGGAATGCGTTCGAAGGCATAACCGGCCTTGGTGTCCACCAGCAGCGAGTCACCGGGGCGCAGTTTGCGTGGCCGTTCGTCGCCGGGCTCGTCGTCGTCAAAAGCTGGGAGATGCTCGGCCTCGACCAGCGGTTCGGCGAGCCAGACGATCCGCTCCTCGTCTGCGTGGCCGACCACCAGGGCCCGATGACCGTCAGAAAGGATCTCGCGGAGCGTGCAGATCTCGCCGACGGATTCGAAATAGCCGGCTTCCACCACAGTCAGCGCTTCGTTGAGACGAACCGTCTGCCCCTGCTTGAGTTCTTTGGTGTCGATATTGGGCGAGCAGGTCAGCCGCATCTTGCGGCCCGAGGTGAACACGTCGACAGTGTCGTCCTCATGCGCGGCGAGCAGGACGCCGTAACCACTGGGTGGCTGACCTAGCCGGTCCACTTCTTCCCGCAGCGCCAGCAACTGCTGGCGGGCCTCCTTGAGAGTGTCCATGAGCTTGGAGTTCCGCGCGGCCAGCGAGTCGATCCGGGCCTCCAGCTGTTGCACATCACGGGCGCTGCGCAGTCCACTTTGAGGGCCAACCGCGTTCTCCAGCTGTTCACGTAGGACGGCAGCCTCGCGTCGCAGTTGTTCCAGATCTCGGGCGTCTTCTCGAGACAGGCTGCTATCGGGGGATGCACCCGGGACTTCAGAGGCCTCAGACCGGTCGGACTCACTCATGCTGAGCTCCTTTCCCACACCCGACTCTGGTGCGGTAACAACTTCAACGCTACCGGCGATTCACTCTTTGTGTGCGCTGTAGGAATTCGACACACCAGCAACACTGTTAGCCTCTGATGATCAGCGGGCCGAACGAAAGGACAGCCGTGACCCTCAAAACCCTCTATACCAGCTTGACAGCTGCTGCGGCGGCGGCCATCGCGGTGGGAGCTGTGGCGGCCGGGGTGACCTCAGTTGCAGTCGGCTCGGGGACAGCGGCGCAACCCGTGGTTCAGCCGGCCGTCTTCGGCGTTCCCTTGCCTGCGGCGCCCGCCCCCGACCTGCAGGGACCATTGGTATCGACCCTGAATGCGCTGTCGGGGCCGGGTTCGTTCACGGCGGAGAAAGCCAGCTACATACAGGGCGGCCTCGGCCGCATCGAGGCCCGGGTGGCCGACAATGGCATCAGCAACGCCGCCGCCAAGGGGTACTTCCCATTGAACTATTCGATCCTCGACATCGACCAGAACGGGGCCGTTGCCACAGCAAATGTGACTGCATCGACTGCTAGCGGTCACGTAGCAACCCAGCCGCTGACCTTTGTGGCCGGGCCTAGCCCGACGGGTTGGCAACTGTCGAGGGCATCGGCGATGGCCCTCCTGTCGGCAATGGGCTGATCTGTTCGGGTCCATACCGAATAATGACGTTCTTGCGCCGCACCGTCTGGATCCGCATCGCCGCCACAATCGTGGCGGCGATCGGATTAGGTGCCTGTAGCGAGCCGACACATCCGGCCAACGCGCCCTCGGTCGAAACTTCGCCCGTGTCGGCCGATGCGCCCATACCCTTCGTACCCGCACCCGGCGGGGCTCCACT
>JBMYXJ010000332.1:0-4076 GCA_049608285.1 Mycobacterium sp.
CGTGAAGGCGGGCTCCTCGATGATGCTGGTGCCGCAATGAAGCGAGCCCTGGTGATCGCCGCTCTGGCGCCGCTCCTCATGGGCGGCGGCGTGGTGATGAAGGGCGTGAAGGCATCGGGCGTATTTGTTCCAGGCACAACCATCTCGGCCCCGAGCTGGGTCAGCTGCGCCAGCGACAACGTCGCCCGGTACTCGATGGACGAGACCGGAGAGAACGACCGCGAGGACACCGGCCAGTGCGGCGACGAATGCGATCTGTCGGCCACGACGGGCGTCACGCACGCGGCTGGTGTTCGGGGCAACGCAGCAACCACGACCGCGAGCGCGACCCAGGAGTTGACCTGCACGAACGCAACCTGCGACGAACTCGACCGCACCGGATCTTTCTCGTGGGCCGGGTACCTACGACCGCCAGTCGCGCCGATCCTGCCTGGATTGTTTTTCGACACCTGGGACGCGGGCGACAATGACGGGCTGCGAATCTCAGCAGGCGGGACCGCCGTGGCCGCCCAGACTCTCGCCGTCACGGCGTCGGTCAGCATTCTCGATGCATCGAAATTCCAGTTCGTCTTCGTGTCCTGGGATGAGACCAACGACGAGCTCAAGCTCTGCGTCTCGAACGAGGACAACGCCTGGACCTGCGACACCGAATCGGCAACCGGGCCGTTCGTCGCGAGCGGGATCGACCCCACGATATGCCTCACGCTTCAGGGCACCATCTACTGTGACGAAATGTCGCTTTGGAATCTGGAGCTATCCGAGGAGGACGCGTGCCGGGTCTGCGCTTGCTATCCGGACGGCACGGGGTGCACGATCAGCGGCACGCGTTGGGTCGACACAGGGCACCTGGGGACTGTCTGTAAGGGCTGCACGCTTCCGGCCGATGCGTCGAAGGCGTGCCCGACATGAGGAGCGAAAGATGGGGATGAGCCACGGGGACTCTGAGAGTCCGGTGATTTGGAAAGTCGGGGACTCGCACGGCCCGGCCGCCGGGACATGGCTCGCTCAGTTTCGGCCAGAGTGGGACGTGAAGAACCACACCCGGTCCGGCTCTACCTCGCAGCATTGGGTCGACGGCATGCTGCAAGACATGATCAACGCCGAGCCCGTCGTGGCCGACGTGGTGACGGTGATGCTTGCCGGCAACGACATCGCGCAGGGTCGCACGCCGGCCGACATCGCGGAGAATCTCGCGACGATCGTCGCCAGGCTCCACGCGATCGGGGTGCCGCAGGTGCTCATGGGGCGCCAGGGCTTCGCAACGGACCTGGACCCCAACGACCTGGCCCTCGACGGTGAGCCGTGGTTCGACAAACTCTGCCGCCTGACGCTCGGGGCCTACGAGGTGCACGAGATCCAGAAAACCTTTGATTTGCCGAAGCCGGCCTACGTCGATACCTGGATGAAGGACTCGGCCGACTATATCTGGTCCGACTTGACGCACGAGCAACGGAACCCGACGACGCAGGGCGGCAACGTATTCGCCGGGCTCGCTGCCCTACATCACCACCCCGAGCGAGACGGGCTGGGCAGCTGGAAGGTCGCGAAGGCGTGGGAGCTCGGGATTGAGAAGCGGCTGGCGCTTCTCGGCATTCCGGGCCAGTAGGGGGGCGGGGCGGATATGAGTGAGTCAACTCAACGTCTGGAGGCTGGGGCCACGGGGCGCTTCACCATGAACCTCGTGCGCGAGGACGGGGTGCGGGTCGGGGCGTCGAACGTGACGCTTGGAAAGCTGACGCTCAAGAACGCGAGTGATGACGAGGTGGTGAACGGCCGCAACGACACAACCATCATCACGGCCGGCGTTCCCATCTCGGGATTCGACCTGACCGACACCACCGACTCGGACGGCAACGAGGTCACGGTGTTTGGCTGGGACGTGGCGACGGTGGAGTCTGCGCTCACCGACGCCATCGCGAACAACCTGGTGCGGCGCGAGGTGCACCGTGCCGAACTGACCCTCACCTACGACCAGTCGGGCAAGGTCAAGGTGCTGAAGCACCGCCACCGTCTCAAGTGCGTGGATGCGCCGAGCATCTGCACGCTGGAGGACATTCGGGAACTGCTGGGCGTCGACATCCCGGAGGTCGATGACCAGGGGCTCAACCCGAAGATTCTCTACGAAGCCGCGATCGAGGCTACGGCGTACCAGGCCGAGCGCGTGACGGGGCGCCACCTCCGGGTCAGCACCTCGACCGAGACGGTTCGGCACTCGGCCGCTCGGGGGCAGCGCCGGATCCGCCTCAAGCGCTACCCGCTCGGGACAATCTCCGAGGTCAAGAACGCCTACAGCGGTCAGTTCGCTTCGGCGCAAGCCCTGACGGCCGAGACCGACTACTACCCAGACGGCGAGCGCGGAACGATCGAGCGCCTGTGGGCCGACTGGCTGCCCGGGCCGGGCACTATCCAGGTGAAGCACAGCGGGTCTGGGTTGTGGCGCAGCGCCGACGATGTGGATGCGGACGTGAGGCACTTCGCGGCCCGCAATGCCAAGTGGCTGGTCGATCGTAAGGATTCGCTGGGCATCACGAGCGAGACCATCGAGGGCGCGGCGGTCGCGTCGTTCGTGCGCGGCTCCATGCTGCCCGAGTTCCGGGACGCGATGCGGGAACTGCGCCGCCGTTCTGGTAGCGTGTAGGCCGGCATGCCGATCTTCGAGACAGCCTACTCGATCCCGCCGGCGATGCAGAAGCTGGGCAGCCTGGCCGAGCCGGCGCTGCGCGACCTGACGACGGAGGCGTTGCAGCAAATCGGCGTGGTGTTCAACCAGGCGGTCGCGCTCCGGCCGGACTTCCCGTTCGACACCGGCAGGCTGCTGGGCTCGATCGGGTCGAACACCGTCGACCCGCACGTGCTGGAGCTTGTGTTCGGGACCCTGTACGGGGACGCGCCGGTCGACTACGCGGCATTCGTTGAATTCGGCACGCGCTTCATGGAGGGCCGGGGGTATTTCTTCCCGCCGCTCGAAGCCGCGCAGGGCGACGCGATGGCGGAGGCGGAGGCGGTGTTTGCCGACGGGGCCAGGCGCCTGCTGGGGTTTGGCTAGATGGCTGCGCAACCGCCGCCGGTACGCGACACGTGCGTTGACGACTTCGTGGGCAAGCTCGCGTTGATCACGCAGCCCAACGGCTACCTCTACACGGTCCGCAAGGTCTACCGCACCGACCGCCCACTCGCGACGCTGCCCGACTACTCGCTCAAGCTGGTGCAGCGGGTGGAGCGCGCCGTGCAGATCAGCGCGGGCAAGATCGACTGGGAGACGATCCTGAACGTGGCGGGCATCATGCCGGTGCCGTCCAACGGTGGAGACCCAGACGGGATCGCGGCAAACATGATGGCGGAAATCATTCGTGCCGCCGGGTACCAGCACACCGTTTCGGTCACGCCCGACGGCGCCCCAGACAGCGCCACCACCGTGCAGGGCAGTTACTTCGTGGAGGTGCGGGGCACGGCCATGAACGTCACCAAGGCGATTCGAAACAAGACGGTGTGTCAGGTAGATTTTTCGATGCACTACACAACGTCAAGACTCGACCCGCGGCGGGTGTGAGCGCGACCGCGATAGTGCGAGCGCCCGAGCCGCCCGGCGAGATCGTGGGCGAGTCGGAGGTGTTGCGGCGCGCGGTCGAGCGTGCCGACAAGGTCGCGCTCGCGGAGTGCCGGGTGCTGCTGGAGGGCGAGAGCGGGACCGGCAAGGAGTTGTTCGCCCGACGGATTCACGCTCGGTCGCGGCGCGCCGATGGCCCGTTCGTGGCGATCAACTGTTCGGCCATCCCGCCCGAACTCTTCGAGAGCGAACTTTTCGGGCACGAGCGCGGAGCCTTCACGGGCGCGGGCTCGGAGCGGCGCGGGCTGTTCCGACAGGCCGGGGGCGGCACGCTGTTTCTGGACGACGTGCCGGAACTTCCGGAGCCGCTGCAGGCGAAGCTGCTGCGGGCGCTACAGGAGGCGAGGGTGCGGCCCGTCGGCAGCGACCGCGAGGTGCGGGTCGATGCGCGGGTGGTGGCGGCCACGCACGCCAATCTTGCGTGGCGCACGGGAACCGGGGAGTTTCGCGAAGATCTCTACGCGCGCAT
>JBMYXJ010000333.1:0-4071 GCA_049608285.1 Mycobacterium sp.
TACGGGATCGGGTACGGGTGAATCGCGGCTTCCGAGCCTGTGGTGGGTGTCACGAGCGATACCCAAGCAATACGCCCGATCCCGTTACATCTGTATTAGTACCCCGTAGGGGATTTGAACCCCTGTCACTGCCTTGAGAGGGCAGCGTCCTAGGCCGCTAGACGAAGGGGGCCGGCCGAATCTCTCCGGGGTACTCACAACATCGCACCGTTGGGAGCTTCGATAGCTTAGGGTACTGGCACCCAAATCCTCAAACGCGTAGCCCGCGGTTATCCTTTTCCAGACCGTTCGCCCCTATAGCTCAGTTGGTAGAGCTACGGACTTTTAATCCGCAGGTCCCAGGTTCGAGCCCTGGTGGGGGCACCACGCAGGTCCTGACGATGGCGTCTCAGCGGCGCCTCAGCGCAAGTAGAGCTCGTTGCCGGACGGGTAACCGCCGCCGGTCGTGGTGATGTGGACGTGGTCGTAATGCCCGTACGCCCCGGAGCGCTGGCCAGCCGGGGTGTAGTAAACCCCACGCCAGATGGCATCTTGCATCGCGAAACGCTCCGCGTTCTTCAGGACGTAGGCAACGATGGCGTCACCGAGCGCTATGCCGGCCTCAGAGTTGGGGTTGGGGATCATCACATCGACCGCCAGTCCATTGGGGTGCCACCGCAACGCGTCTGGGCGCACTCCACCGATCCGGCTGATCTCGGGGAAGGCGGCGCTGACGCTCCGTGCGGCCAGGATCGTTCTGACTTGTAGACCCTGTTCCGGTGCGGGCCCCGCGGGCAGGGTGCGGCTGACGACTCGCCATCGCGACGCGGCCGGCATTTGCGACGTCGGCGAGACGACCGCGCCAGCCTCGACGATCGTTCTGCTGTCGTCGGGCACCACGGCCGGCGTTGGGACCATCTCGATGCCGCGGGGCGGTTCGTGCTCATCGCCGGCCGTGGCTTGCGCGGCCAGGAATGCGCTCGATGCGGCGTCCGCTGACGGGTCCGCGTCACCTCCGCCACCGAAAATCAGTGCTGCGGGAGCAAGTGCGGACAGCACAAGCACAGACCACTTGCGTCGCCCACTACCTACCGCTTGTCGACTCACGACAAGCAACATACGTGGGAACGCCGCAAATTACACCATCGATCGCAAAAACAAAATGCGACACGCCGATCGTTACATTACCGGTACCGACTGGATAGCAAACGTATATGCCGGCCCCCTACCGCTCCGTCAAGCTGACATATGCGCAGGTCAAGCCGGTGGGCAGCGCGGGAGCGAAGATCACGCCAGCGAGCACGAGCGACGCCGCGTAGTGATGGCTGCAGCGAAAACGTCCGCCCGTCAAAATTTCTGTGACCTGACGCACAGATGGGCTCGCATCTGCTCAGCGGCACCGAATCGCCACCTCGGGTCGCGGGCCATCGACCGCTCGATCGTCTGGGCCAGCGCAGGGTCGATGTCCGGTCGCAATGAAGTCAGAGGCCTCACGTGCCCCCCGGAGATCGCGTCGGCCAAATCGCTGAGGTTGGACTGCGGATACGCCCGGCGCGCAGCGAGCGCCTCGTAGGCGAGAATCCCGAGTGCGTATAAGTCGTCGGAAGCTGTCGCCAGCCGCCCTGCGATCCTGTCAGCCGGTAGGTAGGCCATCGTCCCGAATATGCGGTTGGTCAGCGTCTGCGGCGCATCAGCGGTCTTGGCGACACCGAAGTCGGCGATCTTCACGCCCCCGGCCAGGGTGAACAGAACGTTGCCCGGCTTGATGTCGCGGTGCAGCACACCTTGGCGGTGCGCGGTGCCGAGTCCTGCGAGCAGATCGACCATGATCGCGCGCACCTGCTGAGTGGGCAGCGGCACACCACGAGCCAGTACGTCGGCCAGGGTGTGGCCAGGCAGCCGCTCCAACACGATGTATGGCCTACCCTCGTGCACCCCGCAGTCTCGGACCGAGACGATGTGCGGATGGCGCAGCCGAGCCATGGCACGTGCCTCGCTGGTGAACCTGTTCCGACAGTCTGGCTGTGTACTGAGGGACGGGTATAGCACCTTGACGGCCACTGGGCGGCCCAACCACGCATCCCAGCCATCGTGCACCTCGGCCGTTCCGCCGTGGCCCAGAACACCCCGCAGTTCGTAGCGTCCGCCAAGAATCTCTGGCGCCTGCATGCTGTTCACGCTATCGGCAAGACGCGGAGGCAAACCTCGCGACGGCCGTCAGACCTTCGGGCTGTAGTAGTGCGGGTTGTCTCGATACTCAAGGGGCGGGAGATTGCGCGCGGGGGTTTCCACCAGAGGTGAGTCCGCGGGCAACCGTCCCTGGGCGCGATCCCAGGCAGAGCGCTTCCTCGGGTGCATCAGCATGCGCTTGGGCAGCAGTTGGGTCGTGCGGTAGACCACGTTGCCGAACAGCCGGTGTAACCGAGCCTGGCGTGGCGACCAGCTGTAGCCCATCAACTCGCGAACCGACGGATCGAACAGCCCGACGGTTGTGAAGTTGAAGAATCGCTGCATCCCGGTGACGTTGAGTCTCCACAGCCAATCCGGCATCCACTCCAGCGAGGGATGTTTGGTCATACCGGACAGGTCGAGCACTTCGCGTGCAGCCCAGTTGTTCTCCAATACGTTGCGGCACATGTGATCCCAGTACTCTTGGAATTCCTCCCAGGTCTTGGGAACCGGGCGCATGCTCATCCCATACATCCGGTACCACTGGATGTGCTCATCGAAGAGCTGGCGGCGCTGCGCCTCGGTGAGGCCGCCCCTAACCCATTCCGCGGCCAGCATGGTGGACTTGAAGAACGTGGCGTGCGCCCAGTAGAAAACGTCGGGATTCAGCGCGCTAAAGCGGCGGCCCTGGTCGTCCACGCCTTTGATTCCGATGTGGTAGTCACGCACCTGCGCGCCGGTCTTCGGTGCGCGGTCGCCGTCGAACACCACCCCGCCGATGGGATACACCGATCGGTAGAGCCGTGGCATCCGCTCCCGAAAGAAGATCGAATACTGCTGGACGGCCGCGCCGAGTTGAGGATGCATGTTCTGCATCGAGCCGGCCCACGGACCCTGAAGCATCCCGGTCCACTGCCCAAAATACTTCCAGGTAAGCGAGTCGGGACCAAGCGGTTGCGGTGGCATCTCATATCCAGCCGGCGCTACCGGACAGCCAGCCGCACCCAACGGCGCCGCGTCAACTGACTCGTTGGCCGCCTGGGAGGTCGCGGAAGTATCTTGGGTCAACTGGCGCCCTTCCCCGAACACGGCATGTCGCCAAGCGATATTTTGACTACGGATGTTGTCATTCGAGCTTAGGAGTGATGTGCCGTCGGGTCAACGACGTGGCCGATGGTCGGGCGTTCCGCTGCAGGACCGCCAGACACTTCGCCGCGACGAACTCATCACCGCGGGCGTCGCGCTGTTGGGCAGCCGCGGGGGGCCTGCTTTGACCGTCCGGGCGGTCTGTCGGGCAGCCGGGCTCACCGAGCGTTATTTCTACGAGAGCTTCTCCGACCGTGACGAATACGTGGCGGCGGTCTATGACGACGTATGCAACTCAGCGATGTCGACGCTGATGGAATCAGACAGCCCGCGTGACGCCGTCGAGCGCTTCGTGGCGTTGATGGTTGACGACCCCACACGCGGACGCGTCCTGCTGCTTGCGCCCGAGGCGGAGCCGGTGTTGACGCATTCGGGCGCTGAGTGGATGCCCAACTTCATCGAGTTGCTGCAGCGAAAGCTCACTCGTATCACCGACCCCACTGTCCAGGCGATGGCCGCCACCGGCCTCATCGGGGCGCTCAGCGCACTGTTTACCGCGTACCTGGACGGCCGGCTAGCCGCGACTCGGGAACAATTCATCGACCACTGCGTCGAACTGCTGCTCAGCGGCGCGGCACCGTAAACCGGCGGGTGACCCCAAGGCGGGACAGCGCGCTAGCTTGAATGTCACCGATTTACACAGATATATTGACTGCAACCATTAGGTACAGATAACTGGGAGGTGTCATGTCGAAGGACCTGACCGACCTGCAATTGCTGACCGAACTCGAGCCCGTCGTCGAGCAGCACGTCAATCGCCATATGAAGATGTGCAAG
>JBMYXJ010000334.1:0-4069 GCA_049608285.1 Mycobacterium sp.
GCCCGCTTGGGCTGCCTCGTAGAGGCCTGAGATGATTTCATTCATGATGTTTTCTCCGGGACAGTCCCGCCAGGGGGCGCAACGGGCACGGGCGGAGGCACCGCACTCGCACGCGCTGCGCCCTCTGCCAGGGCTGTCGTTACAGTCCGTGCCTCTCGGTGAGCTCAGCGATTACCGCGGTGCGCTCCTCGGAACTGAGCGAGCGTTGCCAGGTAATGGCCTCCTCCAACCGCGTCTCGAATGCGCCGGCGGACACGTCGCTACCGCGGTTTCCGATCCGCGCGTTGCCAGCGAGTGAGGCGATCGGGTCGGACGCCACCGGCGTCGCGGCGCTCTCTCCGTCAACGTGTAGGTTGACGTTCGTCCCGTCGAACCACGCGAAAACGATGTAGCGTGAATCGCGAGAGATGACGCTCTCTGCACCACGGGGCGCGCTGCCGTCCCACTGATACGCGGTCAGCCGGATGTCACTCCCGCCACCGTTGCGGGCGAAGATCCCCCACGCGCCATCATCGTCACAGAGGAACGATGTTCGCTGCCATTGGTTCGTTGCCACGTTGGCATTGCTGACCGGATTGACCACGCACACCGCGGTCCAGGCGTCTGTTGCTAGGATGTTGCTCGCCGCGGTGGCTAGCGAGACGTTCGGCGCGCTCGCGGTGAACACGACTCCGGTTGCGCCGTTGGTCGGGGGTGAGCCGCCGGCTGTGACGGCACCGCCGAAGGTACCCTGATTGGCCCACGCTGTGAGCGTGCCGGACGTCGGCGCTAGCCCGATGTCCTCGCGGTACCAGAGCGGCCGGTCAGGCGCCGTGATGGCGACACCGCCCACTGTGGACGGGATGCCAATACCGATTCCGATGCGCATAGCTACACCACCGTGATGCTGTATTTGGAGCCGAGGTAATCGCAGATCGCGTCAACCTGCGTGTCTGACAGCGCAACTTTGTAGGCGATGATCTCGGCGATCTCGTCAACCCATGGCTCGTCCCCGCTATCGGTGTAACGGCCACCGATGCAGCCGCCGCCCGGCAGGGAGAACGCGGCAAGCGTGCCGGTCGACTCAGTTGCGTCAACGCGCATCAGGCCGACGCCGGAGCCGTGTCGCGCGCAGATGACGTGCCCTGCGCTGGTGCCTAGCGAGGCGTTCAGCGAGGCGCCCGCGACCGCGGAGTACATGGCGCCGCCGGTAGCTCGCCAGCGGAAGTTGGCCCCTCCGCCAGCGTCGTACAGCGCAGCAAGCGGGGAGGTCGACCCGGCATAGACAACCGCGAACCAGGTCCAGTCCGTTGACGATGCCGACATGGCGTGTGCAAGAAACTGCCCCGCTCCCGCGCCAAACGTGATTGACGGCTGATCGTTTAGGTTCGAGTCGGTCGCGTTCAGGTCGGGTCGCGCAGAGTCGGTCGTCTGGATCGCATCGTTGCCCAGGCCGCTCTGATCGGCCCACGTAGAAACTCCTCCGGTGTCAGTCGTGACGCCCTGCCCCGCATCGAGCCACAGGGCAAGGTTGGGGAACTGTTTCGGGTAGGGTGTAGCGTCAACCGCGGCTGCTGCGTAGGTGCCGTCATTCCGCACCCATGGCACTGCTATAGTCATGTCTGGCGGATCTCCGCGCCGACGATCCGCATGTTGTTGGTGCCGGTACTGTCTCCGTAAACCTCAGCCTGTAGAAGGTAGACCTTGTTGGCTGCGATCGCTGCGATGTTGCCGGTCTTTTTCCACGCGTTAGCCGTGGTCGTGAACGACAACTCAGAGCCCGTGACCTCGACGGGCGATACTGAGCCGGTGCCATCGTCGGCCAACCCGGTGTCGAATAGCGCGAGGTGACCGGTACCGTCGGCAACGTCGAGCTTGGCCAGAATGCACAACTCGATCGAGTTCGCCTCCCACCCGGCCGGCGTCGAGAACACCGCGACCGGCTCCCAGTTGGCGTCCACGCTGGTGCTCGTCCCGGGGCTCGGCTCAGCGCGCAGAGAGCACAGCGTCTGGACCGCGACGCCGGTTTTGTAGACTAGGTTCCCGGAGTCAGCGATCGCGAACTTGCCGTCATCGCCTGGATCGGTTGGCGCGTCGAAGGTGACGATCGCGCCGATGTCCGTGTCGAGCTGGTCGAGTGCGTCGTCTACGTTGACGCCGCTAACCCCGGAGTCGTTCGTGACTTCACTGGCGGAGTAGTCGCCGGCCGCGGCCACTACGGCACCGGTGCGAGAGTGGACCGACTCCACGACGTTAGCCGCGGCGTCCAGCGCGTCGAGCGCGTCGTCTACGTTGGCGCCGGTAACGCTTGAGTCGTTGGTGATTTCGCTCGCCGAGTAGTCGCCAGCGGTCGCGACAACCGTGCCGGTCCGGCCATGCACCGAGTCGACCGCGCCGCCCGCGGTGATGGTGACGACGGTGCGCTCGTTGGTCGCGTCGTCGGCGACTGACACACCCGTCCCGGTGAACTGGATCGCCTTGCGGCGGATCTTCAGAACAGAGTCAAGGATGTCGCGGTAACCGAGCAGATCGTCGAAAGCGCCCATGGTGCTCCTTAGAAAGTGATGTCGGCGGTAAAACCGAGCACCGTGAACTTATTTGCGACGTAGTTCCCGCCGGTCTCTCCGTCGATGACCGCGGTAAACTTGGTTGTGGGGCTGAGCGCGATACTGAGGCCCGTCTTTGCGATGGTGTGGGCGGCGTCGTAGGCCGCGGCTGATGCGGACGAGTCCTGCACATGCGACAACGCCGTAGGCACCGGCGTAGAAGCCGCGTCCATGTGTGAAACGATCATCCCCGGCAGACCTGGCAAGCCCCCGCTGTGAGCGCTTCCACCGCTAACGTCCCCCGCTACCAGTGCGGTCAATGCGGTTAGGGTGCCCTTCTCTGGCAGGTCCAGGAAGAACGCGATCGAGGGGTTCGTCGCGCTGTTCTGTAGAATGCTCGCGTTCACCATCGTAAAGCCGACGATCGAGATGCTCACGCTAAACGGCACACTGACCGTGTCGCCGCGGATGCGATCTTTGAGGTACTGCGTTCGGTTGGCCAGGGCCTGGGCCATGTTCTGCAGCCCACCCTCTGCCACTGCGTCGCCGTTGTCGGGAATGGGAACGCTTGCATCAAAGGTGTCGGATTCGGTGAGGTTGGTCGCCATAATGATATGCCTCTAGAGTTCGTTCCGGACGCGCGGCGTCCCCTTGAAACTCGCTTGTGCTCCGCCGTAGACGGAGCCATCGCCATAGGTGTGGCCAGTGCCGTAGGTGGGCCCAGTGATCTCGATCACGACCTCGCGGCAGATCTCGTGCCCGGCCTTCCACAGCCCGAGGATGCCGCGGATGCGCTGCACCTCGCCGACCGTCGCTGAACTGCCATAAGTCGCGCCGTCGCCGTAGGTGTGCCCATCACCATAGGTGTTCGGGCCGGTCCAACTGTGCGTACCCTCAGGGAAAAACAGGAACCACTGAGACCACCAGCCGGCGACGTGTCGTAGCGGCCACTGGGTAGACGTGTAGATTTCGACCCCGGACCACCCCGCCGCGGCGAACTGCGCGATCATGCCGGCGGCCGTGCCAGCAGCGGCCCACAAGTCCCAGGCGTCTTGCAGGCGCGCGGCGTAGGCCGTGTCGGTCTCGTCCAGGTAGCGCGGCATGAGCCGCTCTCGCCCGGTCATCTCGAGCGCTTCCGGGCCCGAGTGCGCCACGAGCATACGGGCAGCCCGGACACCCTCGACGGCCCAGTCTGATAGGACGTCCGCGGACAGGGCGAAGACGCCCTGGACGAGGCGGGTCCCCCACGTACCGCGGAGCCAGCCGGGGGAAATCCGGTCGGCAAACTGTCGCAAGAGAGGCATCTATGCCGCCGTGAAACTCAGGGTTGCCGCGCTCAGGGAAACGATCTGCTCGGAGGTCAGCGAGATGTCATCCGTCGGGACCGTGGTGCCGATGTCGACCACGCCGGCCACTCCGAGGATCGCGCCGTTGAGCGCCTCGCGGAACGAGTCGTCGCCGCACTCCCACGGGCTGTCGGGCGTTCCCGGCCCGACGCCGATCTGGCAGTCGTCCACACCGAGTCCGGCGCGAACGAGGTTGCA
>JBMYXJ010000335.1:0-4065 GCA_049608285.1 Mycobacterium sp.
CCGTTGCGAGCGCTAGTCGGAAATCCTGCAGCCGGCCATGGTGAACGATGCTGAGTCAACCTGAGGAGTCCTTGTCTTCGTGATCAGACCGTTATCTAGAACCACGGACGTTAACGAAAATCGGATCAATGTGCCAACTGATGGCCCTATTCCCGAAAATTTGTGACCTGAATCACCACATGGCCATAGGTTGAGACAACCGCGTGAGCGGTAGCCGGTGAAGATGGCCTGTGCGCGTGTCGATAAAGTTCCCCGGAGCCCGGCGCGACCAACCACCTTCATGGAATTTCACCAACTACCTTCGTGGAATTTCGGTGGATGGGAGAGTCGCAAGCGACTGCGGTAACAACGACAGACAGACGGTGAGTCCATGGATCTCTTCGAGTACCAGGCGAAGGAATTGTTCGCCAAGCACAATGTCCCGACGACTCCCGGCCGGGTTACCGATTCCGCCGAGGACGCGAAGGCCATCGCCGAGGAGATCGGCAAGCCCGTGATGGTGAAGGCGCAGGTCAAGGTGGGCGGACGCGGTAAGGCCGGAGGCGTCAAGTACGCCGCGACCCCCGACGACGCTTTCACCCACGCGCAGAACATCCTCGGTCTGGACATCAAGGGCCATATAGTCAAGAAGCTGCTGGTAGCCGAGGCTAGTGATATCGCCGAGGAGTACTACATCTCCTTCCTGCTCGATCGCGCCAATCGCACCTACTTGGCGATGTGTTCAGTCGAAGGCGGCGTGGAGATCGAGGAGGTGGCCGCCACCAAGCCTGAGCGGCTCGCGAAGGTACCCGTGGACGCGGTCCGGGGCGTTGATCTGGCCACTGCGCGCTCAATCGCTGAGCAGGGTCATCTGCCCGCCGAGGTACTCGACGCCGCAGCGGTGACCATCGCCAAGTTGTGGGAGGTCTTCGTCGGCGAGGACACCACGCTGGTCGAGGTCAACCCGCTCGTGCGTACGCCTGACGATCAAATCCTGGCGCTCGACGGCAAGGTCACCCTGGATGCGAACGCCGACTTCCGCCAGCCCGGCCATGTCGAGTTCGAGGACAAGGACGCCACCGATCCGCTGGAACTCAAGGCCAAGGAGCACGACCTCAACTACGTCAAACTCGACGGCGCCGTCGGCATCATTGGCAACGGCGCCGGTCTGGTCATGTCGACACTGGACGTGGTGGCCTACGCCGGCGAGAAGCACGGCGGGGTGAAGCCCGCCAACTTCCTCGACATTGGCGGTGGCGCCTCGGCCGAGGTGATGGCCGCGGGCCTCGACGTCATCTTGGGCGACAGTCAGGTCAAGAGCGTGTTCGTCAACGTCTTCGGTGGCATCACGGCCTGCGACGCGGTGGCCAACGGCATCGTAGGGGCGCTGAATACCCTCGGAAGTGACGCCAATAAACCGCTGGTCGTGCGACTTGACGGCAACAACGTCGAGGAGGGCCGCCGAATTCTGGCTGAGGCCAATCACCCGTTGGTGATCCAGGCGGACACGATGGATGCCGGCGCCGACAAGGCCGCCGAGCTGGCGGACAAGTAGAAACGGACTCAACGACTCATGTCTATCTTCCTTAACTCCAAGTCCAAGGTCATCGTCCAGGGAATCACCGGCGGTGAGGGCACGAAGCACACCGCGCTGATGCTGAAGGCGGGCACCCAGGTGGTCGGCGGCGTGAACGCCCGTAAGGCCGGGACGCAGGTGACCCACGTGAACAAGGCGGGCGAACAAATCAGTCTGCCCGTGTTCGGCAGCGTCGCCGAGGCGATGAAGGAGACCGGTGCCGACGTGTCGATCGCGTTCGTTCCGCCCGCCTTCTCCAAGGACGCCATCATCGAAGCCATCGACGCCGAGATCCCGCTGCTGGTGGTCATCACCGAGGGAATCCCGGTGCAGGACAGCGCCTATGCGTGGGCCTATAACGTCCAGAAGGGAAAGAAGACCCGGATCATCGGCCCCAACTGCCCCGGCATCGTCACCCCAGGCGAGTCGCTGGTCGGCATCACACCGAACAACATCACCGGCAAGGGGCCGATCGGTCTGGTGTCGAAGTCGGGCACCCTGACCTACCAGATGATGTTCGAACTGCGCGATCTCGGCTTCTCGACCGCTATCGGCATCGGAGGGGACCCGGTCATCGGCACCACCCACATCGACGCCATCGAGGCCTTCGAAAAGGATCCCGAGACCAAGGTGATCGTGATGATCGGTGAGATCGGCGGCGATGCCGAGGAGCGCGCGGCCGACTACATCAAGGCCAACGTCTCCAAGCCGGTGGTCGGATACGTTGCGGGCTTCACTGCGCCGGAAGGCAAGACCATGGGCCACGCGGGCGCCATTGTGTCAGGTTCGTCGGGTACCGCCGCCGCAAAGCAGGAGGCTCTGGAGGCTGCGGGCGTCAAGGTCGGCAAGACGCCGTCGGCCGCCGCAAGGCTCGCCCGCGAGATCTTCGAAAGCCTGTAGCCGTTTTCTTGCTCGGGTGCCCGGGTCGGTGAACATCACTAGAAGGCATACCGGCTGGGTTGCGTCTGTCAACCTGTCGGTGGGACTCGGGTAACAGACAGTTCCGAGAGGTTGGCGTAGCAATCGATTGCCATCGTGAGATCGGCCTCCGCAAGCAAGCCCTGAATAACGTGCGCGGCCCCCTCCCGGCCCGCGATGGCCAGCCCGTACACATACGGGCGTCCGATCCCTACTGCGGTAGCTCCGAGCGCGAGGGCCCGCACGATGTCCACTCCGTCGCGGACACCGGAGTCGAATGTGACCGGCAGTCCGTCGACCGCTTTCAAGATCTCGGGCAGATGTTCAATGGCGGGAATGCCGCCATTAGCTTGGCGGCCACCATGATTGGAGCACGCGATAACATCCACCCCCGCGTCCTTGGCGCGCCGCGCGTCCTCGGGATCACAGATGCCTTTGAGGACGATGGGCAGTTTCGTGATCTTTCGGATGTGCGCGATGTTGTCCCAGGTGAAAGCTGGATCGGAGAACAGCGTCGACCACACATGTCCAGCACGCAGCGGGTCGAGATCTTCTTTCGACTTGACGCCGGCGATCTCGAGAAATCTAGGGTCGGAAAGGTAATTAGCGATACAAGTGCCGCGCATCATCGGGATGAATCCATGGCTCAGATCGCGCGGGCGGTAGCCCAGAGATCCGGTGTCAAGAGTCACCGCGATCCCATCGAAGCCTGCGGCTTCGGCTCGCCGTATCCAGCTGTCAGTGAGCTCGCGGTCGGTCGACGGATAAAGCTGGAAAATGCCCAGCGAATCGCCCCTTGCTTCGGCCATCTCCTCGATCGTGGCGTCTGAAAGAGTCGAATACATACCCGCGATATCGAGGGCGGCACACATTCGGGCGATTTCGAGATCACCGTCGGGATGGACAGCCCCCAACACGCCTACCGGGCAGATGAAGATGGGTGCCTCCAAGCGACGGCCCAAAAGTTCGGTCGAAAGGTCCCGGGTTGTCCTGTCCCGCAACATCCGAGGAAGCAGACCGTACGCTCGTAACCCGGCGACATTTCGGTCCTGCGTCGTCTCGTCCCCCGCGCCCCCACGGACATAGCCAAAAATCAGGGGATTCATCGACTTCTCGGCACGCCTTTCGAGCGCGGCGAAAGCAAAGGGATAAGGGCTGGTGCCGTTCGCGACGCCGGCGGCGTAAAACTCGTTCTGCCAGTTCCCAAAATTCTGCACGGCTGGATCCTACTCAGGTGCCTTCAGGTCAGGCTCCGCCCCTGTTAAGTCGAAACAGCCAGCTCATCCACGCACATCGGCCCAGTCGCCTTGACGTATCCGAAGGGTTCATCACGGTCAGGACATGCCTGTCACCGCTGTGAGCCGAGCGGCTCTATGTCAATCGGCTACATCTGGGAAGAGTCTCTGCATGCGACGCTTCCACATCTCGAAAATTTGGTGATATGAGAATTCGATATTGGATCCGCCATTGTCGGATGCATGCATGCTATTCAGCACCACATCTCGTTCAGCCGGAACACTTGAAATAATGTTGCCGGAGATGGGCACGACTTCGGCGCTCAACGCCCTGACTTGAATAGAACAGCCTTTTTC
>JBMYXJ010000336.1:0-4064 GCA_049608285.1 Mycobacterium sp.
CGCATTCACTGCGCTCCAGACGATTGTCGGCGTGGGGGCCCTGCTGCTCAACGCGGGAGTCATCACCGCTCCAGTACCCCGACCCAGGTACGAGCAGCCGCAACAGTACGGTCCGTATCCCGGCGCCTACTACGGACAGCCCGCCGGTCAGCCTGCGCAAGGCCCGCCGCCGCACCAGCAGGCGCCCTCGCAGCAGCGGCCCGGTTACCCGCCGCAATACGGCGGTAGCGGCTATCCCGGCACCGATCCGTCCACAGGTGGGTTCCCGGCGGTCCCGCCATCCGAACAAGCAGGACAGGCCGGAGAATCCGGGCCGCCGACCCCACCCACCGGCTTTCCTACTCACGGCCAGCCGCTGTCGGGCAACGCGCCGGCCGCCCAGGCACCCACGCAACGCCAGGACGGGTCATCCTCGCAGTCGGATCAGTCTTCGTCGTAGTCTGAGCCGCGCGTGCGCGAACGACGTGCGCCCGAGCCTGTGCGAGGAGCAGCCCAACCCGTGGACAATCCCCCGCAAGCGGGCGGTACCCCCAGTCCAGTCGGTACGCGCCAAGCGCGTGACCTGCTTCGGGTCGCGTTCGGGCCTTCCTTGGTCGCGCTGGTCATCATCGCTGCGGTGGTGCTGCTGCAGTTGGTGATCGCTAACAGCGACATGACTGGTGCGCTCGGCGCTATCGCCAGCTTGTGGTTGGGCGTACATCAGGTGCCGATGTCGATCGCCGGCACGGCTCTGGGTGTGATGCCCTTGTTCCCGGTGCTGGCGATGATCTATGGCACAGCGCGCACCACGGCGAGAGCGACCACCAGCACGTCGTGGTTCGTCACCCGCTGGGTGGTGGCCTCCGCGCTGGGCGGCCCAATGTTGATCGCGGCGATCTGCCTGGCGGTGATCCACGATGCCGCGTCGGTGCTGACCGAACTACAGACTCCCGATGCGCTGCGTGCCTTTGGAAGCGTGTTGACCGTCCACGTGATCGGTGCGGCGCTCGGGGTGGGTTCGAGGGTGGGTCGGCGGCTGTTAAACGACTCCCCGCTGCCGAGATGGTTGCCCGATGCCTGCCGGGCGGCTGGAGTAGGGGTAATCACGCTCTTGGGGCTGTCCGGGGTGGTCATCGCGGGCTCAATGATCGTGCACTGGTCGACGATGCATGAGTTGTACTCCATCACCGATTCGATGTTCGGGCAGTTGAGCCTGACGGCACTGTCGGTGCTCTACCTGCCCAATGTCATGGTCGGCGCAGCTGCCGTCGCCGTCGGCTCCAGCGCCCACATAGGGCTGGCGACGTTTAGCGCGTTCACGGTTTTCGGTGGTGACATTCCGGCGCTGCCCCTCCTGGCCGCGGTGCCGACCCCACCTCTAGGCCCGGTCTGGGTTGCCCTGCTGATTGTGGCCGCGGCGTCAGGCGTCGCGTTGGGCCAGCAGTGCGCGCGCCGCCCACTACCGATACTGTCCGCGCTGGCCAAGGTGGTCGTTGCGGCAGCGGTCGCGGCCGCAACGATGGCGCTGCTGGCTTTAGCCGGAGGGGGCGCTCTGGGCAATTTCGGCCACGTCGGGGTCGATCAGACGACATTGGCCCCCGCCGTTTTCCTCTGGTTTGCAGGTATCGGCGCGCTGACGGTGGCGATGTCAGGCGGATTCCGGCCGCGGGAGCGCCGCCCGAAGGTCGCGGCCACCGCCGATACCGAAGCCAGCGAGTCGGTCGCTGAGGTGGAGGTGGAGTCTGTCGACGAGCAGGTCGAGTCGGACGCTGAGGGGGAGACGGAGTCTGTCGACGAGCAAGTCGAGTCAGTCGCTGAGGGGGAGGTGGAGTCCGTCGACGAGCAGGTCGAGTCGGTCGACCCCGGCACCGCCGAGCTCGCCGCCGACACCGCCGAGAAGCCGATCGCTACGGAGGTCGAAACCGGGCCCGCGTCCGAGGACAAGCCCGACCCGCGACGGGCTACTGAGAGCGGACCACCACTTGCCGAACTAGACCCCGAGGATCACTTCGTCGTGGATGAACCAGATAGCACGGGTGTCGACGACGAGGTGGACTCCGGTGGCGGCAGCGACCGCGGAGATCGCGGCAGCTAGCCACCCATTAGGCTCTCAGGCGTGCAGCCAGCGGTCCGAGTGCCCCCGAGCGCGCCGGCACGGGTGGTGGTGCTCGCTTCTGGTGCCGGATCGCTGCTCGGCACACTGCTCGACTCCGCCGTCGGTGACTACCCTGTTCGAGTAGTGGCGGTCGGAACGGACCGAGTCTGTACTGCTCTGGACGTCGCTGCGGCCGCGTCGGTACCAGCGTTCACCATCCCGCTCGCCGACTACCCGGACCGCGCTGCCTGGGACGACGCAATCGCCAAGGCGACCGCCGTCTATGAACCCGACCTGGTGGTGTCGGCGGGGTTTATGAAAATCCTTGGACCTAGCTTCCTTTCGACCTTTCCCGCACGGGTGATCAACACTCATCCGGCGTTGTTGCCCGCATTCCCAGGCGCTCATGCGGTCTCAGAAGCGCTGGCCTACGGGGTCAGGGTCACCGGCTGTACGGTGCACCTCGTCGATGCGGGCACCGATACCGGACCGATCCTCGCCCAGCAGGCGGTTGCCGTTCTCGGCGACGATGACGAGGCGACCTTGCACGAGCGGATCAAAGTGACCGAGAGACAGCTGCTGGTGGATGTACTGGAGGCGTTGGCAATCCGCGGCGTCACCTGGATTGGACGAAAGGCGACCCTGGGATGAGCGAGAACGAGAACCTGTTCCGGCGGCGGATCCGTCGCGCATTGATCAGCGTCTACGACAAAACCGGACTCGTTCGGCTTGCGCAGGGTCTGCACGCGGCAGGTATAGACATCGTGTCCACCGGGTCCACCGCGAAAACCATTGCCGAGGCAGGTATTCCGGTAACCCCGGTAGAGGATGTCACTGGATTCCCGGAGGTGCTCGATGGCCGGGTCAAGACCCTGCATCCCCATGTGCATGCCGGACTGCTGGCCGATCAACGCAAGTCCGAACACGTGGCAGCACTCGCCGACCTCGGCGCGGCAGCGTTCGAACTCGTCGTGGTGAATTTGTATCCCTTCACCCAGACAGTCGACTCCGGGGCCGACGTCGACGAGTGCGTGGAACAGATCGACATCGGTGGACCGTCCATGGTGCGTGCCGCCGCCAAGAACCATCAAAGCGTCGCGGTGGTCGTCGATCCGCTGGGCTACGACGGCGTGCTGGCAGCGGCGCGTTCCGGCGGATTCACTCTCGATGAGCGAAAGAAGCTGGCGGCGTTGGCGTTCCGGCATACCGCCGAGTACGACGTGGCTGTGGCTTCCTGGATGGAGACCGTGCTGGCGCCCGAAGCAGACGCGCCGCCGGCGCTGCCTCGGTGGCTCGCCGCGACGTTCCGGCGCGCAGCCGTATTGCGTTACGGGGAGAACCCGCACCAACAGGCCGCGCTGTACTGCGACGACTATGGGTGGCCGGGGCTGGCACAGGCCGAGCAACTGCACGGAAAAGAGATGTCCTACAACAACTACACCGATGCCGATGCGGCGTGGCGTGCGGCGTTCGACCATGAGGACCCTTGCGTGGCGATCATCAAACACGCCAATCCGTGCGGCATCGCGGTGTCATCGGTTTCCGTGGCCGACGCCCATCGCAAGGCTCACGACTGTGATCCGATGTCGGCGTTCGGTGGCGTGATCGCCGCCAACACTGAGGTCAGTGTCGAGATGGCCCAGACCGTCGCGGAGATCTTCACCGAGGTGATCATCGCCCCGGCGTATGAGCCTGGAGCAGTGGAAGCCCTCACCGGGAAGAAGAACATCCGAGTGCTCGTTGCCTCCGAGCCGCGCGAGGGTGGCACAGAGTTCCGTCAGATCAGCGGCGGTCTGCTGCGTCAACACCGTGACGCCGTCGACGCCTCTGGTGACGATCCTGCGAATTGGACCCTGGCCACCGGCGAACCCGCCGACCCGCAGACGCTGGCCGACCTGCTGTTCGCTTGGCGGGCCTGCCGGGCGGTGAAGTCGAACGCGATCGTGATCGCCAAGGACGGGGGGACTGTCGGCGTGGGTATGGGTCAGGT
>JBMYXJ010000337.1:0-4062 GCA_049608285.1 Mycobacterium sp.
TTTTAACTCAGGAGACGTCATGCGAGAGAAACCAATGTTCACCAACGCCGGTCGGGTCATCACAGTAGACAAGTCCGACGACCAGAACGCGCATTACTTGCTGCACGTCGGCCGCGACTATCTGAGCACGCGAGTCTCAAACGGGGGAGGCTGGGATCACGTATCCGTGACAGCGCAGAAGAAAACGCGGATTGGCTTTGCGTCGGCCAGTAGGTGCCCGACGTGGGAGCAGATGTGCTTAGTGAAGGATGTGTTCTTCCATCCCACCGAGACGGTGATGCAACTGCACGTGCCTGAGCAGGACAACATCAGTCACCACAATTTTTGCTTGCACCTATGGCGACCGCAGACAGACGACGAGATCGCACGAGTCAAGCGGACGTGGCTTGAGGACGGTGAGCTTTGGCCAGGCGAATACCCCGATGTTAGCGCGGGGAAGATTCCGCGACCTCCTGCGCACTTCGTTGGCCCGACGGGAGACAAGTGATGCAACTACCATTGATCGGAGGCCCCCGAGACGGTGACGTAGTAACCTGCTGCCCAGATCCAGATTGCGATTGCGACACGTTCGGCCACGGCTATGAATGCCATATACGAGACGGGTACGTGGAATACTTGATGTACCGGCGCGAACCGTCAGGGTGGGTGCCAGATCGCATAGAGCGTTGCACGATGGTCGTGACGGGTTCTTGTCCCCGGTGCAACAGGCCAATGCCAACCGGAACGGTCAACTGCAAAAACTGCGGCGCGGAAATGGACCCGCTGGGGACCGAAATGGAGGAGGCGGAATAGTGTGTTTCTACAACGACGACTACGACTGGACCGCGAGCGTATCGGAAGTCACTGACTTGGTGAGCGGCCACGCGTCGCGGTGCTGCGAGTGCGGTTGTGGGATCGAGCCCGGCCAGTGGCGCAGGCACATCTGGCAGCAACAGTACGAGGAGTGCCAGGTCTGCGAATACGGGGAGGCTGATGAGGCGTGCGTGAAGCACGACTACGGAGAGACGTACGCCACGGACGTGTGCCGAGAATGCACGTGGTTGCTTGCGGCAATCGAAGCTGTCGAAGCCGACGAGGGCTGCCCGGAGTACGCGAGGCAACCGCCGAGCGGAGAGCTTGCCGAGCACATGCGCAACCCGGATAGTCGGCGGTACTGGGATCGGGCACTGGAAATGCACCCGCAATTGGCCGGCGGCGTACAAAGCGAATGGTTTAGGAGCGGGTGAAATGACAGACGACGAGAGTGTGGCTTATCTGAAGCAGATCAAGCGGCGGTTCGGCAAGAGCGACCCCCAGCAAACACTAGAGGCCCACTTCGCGGTGATAACTGTCCAGTTAATCGAGGCCATGGAATCTCCGCCCGACCGTGAATACTTGCATCGCGTGTACGGCTTGACAGATCCATCGCAGGAGGTGAGTGACCAGTGACAACAGCATCACCCCCGCGCGAACTAAGCAAAGCCGATCTGATCGCCTCGCCCGCAATCAGCCACTCAGCGCTGAATAAATTCGCTGAGTCTCCGTTGCTCTATTACCGCGAACGGATTGAAAAATCTATCCCTCGCAAAGAGCCGAGCGACGCGCAAATCCGTGGCAGTCAGATCGAGGCGTTTTTGCGCACCGGGAGCGTAGCCGATCTTACCGCCGACTGGGTACGCCTGCCGGAGGAATTCGCGAACCGCCGCATGACAGAAAAATACCGCGCCTGGTTGCAAGATTCCGGCACTGACAACGCCAAGGTGCTGACGCGCGGCGACTACGACAGGCTGGCTGGTAGTCAGGCGGAATTCGAGGCGGAACTGCGACTGATTCGCGAGGGAGTTGTCGCGCATCCCTTCGCGAAAACCTACATCGACAAGGGCGAGTGGCATTGCCGCCTGCAGTGGACCGACGCGGAGTATGGCTGCGAGTGCAAGGGCGAACTGGACATCGTCTGGAATCGGCAGGTAATCGTGGACGTCAAGACTGCCAACGCAAAGGCGTTTCGCGACTTCCCAAGGGAGTGTGCCCTGCGCGGCTATCACTCCCAGGCGGCGTACTATCAGGATGCCTTCGAGGCGTGGACGGGCGAAGTGCTGCCGGTCGCGTTCGTGGTGATACGCAATGAGCAGCCGTACGATTGCCAAACGCACGAGCCAACGGTACGGGCGATGGATCGAGGGCGCGAGCGTTACCGAGCATTGCTGGGCGACCTGCTTGAGCGGCTCAGGTCGGGCTACTGGCATGGGCCGACGGACACGAATATTTTTGACCTTCCGAGGTGGGCATGAGCAAGCAATACCGCTGCCCGAACTGCAGCGAGTCAGTTTGGTTTGAGATCTGGGGCAAGGTCGAAAGCGAGGTGAGATTGCATGTCACGGGCAAGGCGGACGAGCCTCATTTCCAGATAGACCGGTGTGTCGAGAAGGTGTTGTTTGACGGTCGCACAAAAATGGTGTGCCGAAGCTGCAATCACATGGGCGTGGTGGATGACTTTTTGAAAGGCGACGAGTGACGACATGCGGCGAAACCACGTCATCTACGGCGATGTGCGAGAAAAGCTGGCCGAGCTTCCGGCAGACTCGGTGCATTGCTGCGTTACGTCTCCGCCTTACTGGGGCCTTCGCGACTATCACGGGCACGCCGACCAGATTGGGAGCGAGCCAACCTATCAGGAATTCGTCACAACGATGGTTGACGTGTTTCGCGAGGTGCGCCGTGTACTGCGCGACGACGGGACGCTGTGGCTGAATCTGGGCGATAGTTACACGAGCGGCGGTCGCACCACGTTTCGGAGCGGTGCAAGCAGAAACAAAGGCCACGACGTGCAGAACGGGCAACGGCGCCCAGGGCAGCCCAGCGACCTTAAGCCTAAAGACCTCGTTGGCATCCCGTGGCGTGTCGCGATTGCGCTGCAGGCCGATGGATGGTGGCTGCGTGCGGACATCATTTGGGCAAAACCGTCACCGATGCCGGGTAGCCAGCGGGACCGGCCGACGACAGCACACGAGTATATTTTTCTGCTGACCAAGTCGGCGCGGTATTGGTACGACTGCGAGGCGATTAAGACGGAATCGAACCGCGGCGGGGAGCGAGCGTGGTACGCAGGCGGGAGCGGTTCTCGCGCAAACGCTATGGGTCGCGAACCATCGGGCAACGAGAGGCCAGAGTCCAGATCAGAAGTTGGGCATCGTGCTAACAAGCGCTCCGTCTGGACGGTTGCCAGCCAAGGCTACAGTGGCGCTCACTTCGCCTGCTATCCACCCAAGCTAATCGAGCCATGTATTTTGGCCGGCTGCCCTGAGCAATGCTGCCCAGCGTGCGGGCGCGGCTACGTGCCGACCGTGGAGTCTGAGCGGGTGCCTACGCGACCGGGGACGGACACGAAGATTCCCAGCAACTGGGCTACGGGTTCTGGATCCCACGGGAACCAGCTGAACGACAGGAACAAGGCGGCTCTGGTCGGAAATCGGGATCCACAGCGACACGTGACAACCACGCGAGTGACAGGCTACGCTCCCGGCTGCGAGTGCGAGCCAGTCGAACCGGTGCGGGGGATTGTTTTGGATCCGTTCATGGGCTCGGGCACGACCGCTCAGGTCGCGCAGAACAACGGGCGGGATTGGATTGGCATCGAATTGAATCGCGAGAACGCCGAGCTGATCGCGAACCGGACACAGCAGAAAAATCTATTCTGAAAGGTGACCAATGAGCACAAAAGACCAACGCAAAGAGCGAATCAAAACAATCAACGATCAGCTCGACCTGACCTGGGATAACTTCACGGCCTGGGCGAACGAAACGCTCGGCACGGAGCTAACCGGGCCAGACCAACTCGGCACGCTGACCGACGAGCAGATTGAGCGGCTGGAGCGTCAGCTGCACCCGAGTGACATGGTCGAGTCAGTGCCGGCGGCGATGGTCGAGGTTGTACCCAGCGAGGTGGCCTACGTGCCGCAGGGACAGGCGCAACCGATCCGGCTGACACTGGAGTCAGTGCGTGACCTGGTGGCCGTACCGACAGCGCAGGGCAACGTGCCGGCGGACCGCGACTTGATCCACTTTATGCAGCTGTGCGCGGCC
>JBMYXJ010000338.1:0-4059 GCA_049608285.1 Mycobacterium sp.
TACTTCGAGACCTTGGCCATCAGGTAGTGGAGCGCGATCCGGACTATCCGCCGGCGGCGGTCTACGCCCAGGCGCTGCCGCGGTACTTCCGTGGTGCCCGCGACGACGTCGCGGCGCTGCCGCACCCGCGGAGGCTGGACCGCCGGACCCGTTCTTTCGCGCGCGTCGGCCGACTCGTTTCCGATCGCAGAATGCGGGCAATACGGGCCGCTGAGGGTGAGGTCAGCACCCGGATCCTGTCGGTCTTCGACGATGTCGACGTGGTGATCACGCCAGGAACCGCAACCGGCCCCTCGCGGATAGGCGCCTATCAACGGCGCGGAGCGATCTCCACCCTCGCACTGGTCTCCGCCCGGGTCCCGTTTCAGGCGATTGCCAATGTCACGGGCCAACCCGCCGCGGTGGTGCCATGGGGTCTGGACACCAGCGGCACTCCGACGTCGATCCAGCTGTTGGGCAGGCCCTGCGATGAAGAGACCCTGATCTCGTTGAGCGCACAGATCGAGCAGGCCAGGCCGTGGAGGCAGCGCCGTCCCACAGTGTGTTAGCGGGATGGCGTGCTAGCGGGAGGGGGGAGTGTGCTGGCGGGATCGGCGGGAATCCATGCAACTCGGCGGCACGATAGCTCGTAGGAACCGCAGATATTCTCGGGGAGCGACGCGGTATACGTTGGGCCTGTGGCTGAAAGTCTCGATCTGGACGAGTCCGGGCTGCTCGATGGTCTCGAAGGCAGGGCGCGGGCTGAGCGAGCCGAGCTGATTCCTTGGCTGATGGAGCGCGGTGTCAGCATCGACCAGATCCGCGACGCGTCGGCGCCGATGCTGCTGAGCTCGCGTCGGGTCTTCGGCGATGACGGTGAGTACGTATCTGCTCGAGAAGCGTCCGAGAAGTCGGGGGTCGACCTCGAGTTGTTCAAACGGATTCAGGAAGCCATCGGGCTGCCGCGGATAGCCGACCCGGATGCCGCGGTGTTGCTGCGCGCCGATGCCGAGGCAGCCAAGTTCGCTCGTGCTTTTCTGGATGCGGGGATCCGTCCCGATGACGTAGTACAGATCACCCGCCTGCTCTCTGACGGCCTTTCGCGGGCGGCAGAGGCGATGCGCTACGCCGGCTGGGCCGCTGTATTGCATCCCGGAGCAACAGAACTGGACATTGCGCAGGCATCTGAGACTCTTGTGGCCGAGGTCGCCCCCCGGTTGGGGCCGATGATCGAAGACGTGCTGCTGCTGCAGCTTCGGCACGCGATCGAGACCGATGCCGTTAACGCCAGCGAACGGGCAGCCGGTCAGCAACTACCCGGCGCGCGCCTGGTGACGACTGCCTTTGCCGACCTCGTCGGGTTCACTCGACTGGGCGAGGTGGTGCCCCCGGAGGATCTCGAACAGTTGTGCCAGCGGTTGGAGAATCTGACTCGCGACGTCACTGTCGCCCCTGTTCGATTCATCAAAACCATCGGCGACGAAGTAATGCTGGTCAGCCCCGAGCCGGAACCGATCCTCGATGTGGTCCTGAAGCTCCTCGACGCAACTGAGGGTGACGTGGGCATGCCTCAGTTGCGGGTTGGTGTGGCCACGGGAATGGCGGTGAGCCGGGCAGGGGATTGGTTCGGTAGTCCGGTAAACCTCGCGGCCAGGGTGACCGGGGCTGCGAGGCCAGGTTCAGTGTTGGTGTCAGAGGCGACGCGGGAAGCAATCGGTGAGGACGAGGGATTCACCTGGTCATTCGCCGGGGCCCATCGTCTCAAGGGCATCCGTGCAGATGTAAATCTGTTTCGCGCGCGCAGGGCTGCTGTCACCTCATAGTCACTTCGTAGCCAAAACTATTGTGGCACTGCGAACTCGAGAGTCACACGGTGCAGAATCTTGAGTTCCTAGCGGATGTCTGGTGTCCGATGCGTAGCAAACGGATTGCCGGGCCTGTCACGCGCTGTACCCGCAGTTCGTTGTTCTCCCAAAGCACCTGAATCGCGTCGACAGCCCGCCATTCCCGTCTCGATTGTCTACTGGTCTTGGTAGATGGTGTCGAAAGGATCTTGAGGTGGCGCGTCGTGAACTGGTTGGACGGAGGTGTTTCCGGACAAAATCCCGGACACGTTACGGAAGGGCTCGCCGATGGCGATTCCTCCGTCGTCGATCGCGTACTGGAAGATGCGGTTATCGTGGGGTGACCCGCGCATTTTGAGGACATTCACTGCGCGCCGCATTTCGCCGAATACCTCCGCGTAACGCATGAGGATGATCATGTCGGTGAGAGTGGATATATGGGCCTCGGTGACCGACGTTCCCCCCATCAGTGATGCCGTGACTGCGGTGAACAGTGTAGGGATTTCGTGGGCTTTGGCGTACGCGGTGAGCGCGATAATGAACTCTCGGAAGGACTTGGCGTTGTCGACCCGCTCCAGCGCGGAAAGACTGTCGACAACGACCCGCTGTGGTTTGAATTCCTCCATCTCGGTTCGCATGGATACCAGATGGTCCTCCAAACCCTTCGCCTCGGGGTACTCACAGGTCATCCGAAGTAGACCGGACTCTTCCCACCCCTGAAAGTCCAACCCCCAACCAGCAGCATTGCGCACCAACTGGTCGCGGGACTCCTCGAACCCGAAGTAGAGGACCCGATCACCGCGTTTGGCGCCTTCGTCGGCAAAGGTGGTAGAAACCAAAGTTTTCCCGGTTCCGGTCGCGCCGCTGAGCAAGGTGATGGAATCGGTGAACATGCCGCCACCGCACATCGCATCCAGGGATGCGTTGCCGGTGCTGATTCGTTTGTCCGATGAACGCATATTGAGTTTGGCCGAGGCCAACGGGAGAACTTCGAAACCGCTCTCTCCCGTGATCGTGAATGGGAATTCACCAGCATGGTGCGTGGCGCCGCGATACTTCAGGATTTCTATGGTCCGGTGACGTTTTTGATTCGTGATCGCGTTGCGGAGCAAGATCACCCCGTCGGCCGCGAACTCCTCCACATCGAATCGCGCCACCGGTCCGTACTCCCGCGTACGTTCGATAGTCATCAGTGTGGTGATATCAAGCCGATCCAGTCGAGCGATAACCTTGATCAGCTCCCTGCGCACCTGACCGGCCGTGGGATACATGGAGAATAGCGAGCCGATCGAGTCAAAAGCGACTCGCTTGGCTCCGGTCTTTTTGGCGTAGTGTTCCAGCATCGCCGAGACCGGCCCGAAATCGTAGTGGTCGTCAACGATATGAACGGGGTTCATCGGGTCTTCGGTCAGATCGATGATCGCCAGCTTTCCTGACGCCTCCAGGCCCCGTAAATCCCAGCCGAATGACGAGAAACAGCGCTGCAGATTCTCCCGGGGTTCCTCGCAGGTCACCAGGATTCCCGGCTCGTCGAAGTTGGTCATCCCTTCATGCAAGAACTGGACCGCAAGAACGGTCTTACCCGAACCGGACGTGCCGGCAACCAAAGTGGTCCTGCCCTGGATTAAGCCACCTTGACCGATCGAGTCCAATCCCTCAATCCCGGAAGCCAGTTTGCGATACGGGAGCGCTGCGTCGGACGTGGTCTTGCTTGGGTTCATCTACTAGCCTTCCTCGATACCGAACGCGGCCAAAACCCCTCGGCTGCACAGCGAGCCTAGGACCTTCACCACCGGTTCTGGGAGTTCTCGGATCAACAACGGAGTCGCCCTGACTCGGCTCTCGATAGCTGCCTCCGGGTTCTTCATCACGTCAATAACTTCCAGGTCGTAGCCGCCGGTGAGGGACCTATCCAGCATCTGCCGCAGACGGGCTAGTTCGTCTGCCGTATCGGCCCGCTCACCATTGACGAACAACGTAAATCTATAGCCCACTGGGCTCCCCTCCATATGTATCGCGATAGAAGTCGGCCAGCTCGGCCAAGACTTGGAAAGACAACAGCCGCGACTGCTCCGCCACAATTGGTGAAGTTTCGATATCTTCAGACACCACCTTCATCGCTTCACGGTGCATATTCACGATATCTACGCCGCCGCCAAGTAAGTGACCAATGCGAATGGCAAGGTCGTTAACCTTCGGTCCGTCGTCACGAGGGCTGCCCACCAAGCCATCCCTT
>JBMYXJ010000339.1:0-4052 GCA_049608285.1 Mycobacterium sp.
CGACACGCGGCCTGACGGCCGCAATCGAGCACGGCGGCCGATGGCCGCCGTGATGTTGCTGGAGTTGAGTGTCAGTCCGTCTCATCGGGGAAAGCGTTGGCTATGGTGCCGCTGCGCAGGCTGCCGTCCAGGTAGGCCGACCGGCAGGCGCGCCGGCCGATCTTGCCGCTCGATGTTCTCGGGATCGCACCGGCCGGGGTCAACAGCACGTCGCGCACCGTCACGCCGTGGCGTACCGCGATCGCGGCGCGGATATCGTCGGCTATCGGGTCCATTTCGAGTTTGTGCGCACCGGGCGCCCGTTCCCCGACAATAACCAGTTGCTCCGAGGTGTCGTCGGGGTCACGTTTGAGGCCGGCGTGAGCGTTGTCGAACACCTCGTCGGGAAGCTGATTGGCCGGCACCGAAAACGCCGCAACAAATCCCGTCCGCAGCGCCTTGGTCGACTCCTGCGCCGAATACTCGATGTCCTGGGGATAGTGGTTGCGGCCGTCGATGATCACCAGATCTTTCACACGGCCGGTGATGTACAGCTCACCCTCGTAATATGCGCCATAGTCTCCGGTGCGCACCCACGTCGCGTCGTCCTCGGCGCGCTCGGCGTGCGACGGGCTGGTGCGCGACTTGAGGATGTTATGGAAGGTCGCAGTCGTTTCTTCAGGCTTGTTCCAGTAGCCCGTGCCCATGTTCTGCCCGCTGATCCAGATTTCACCGATCTGACCGTCGGGCAGCTCGGAGGCCGACTCGGCATCGACGATGACTGCCCATTCAGCCACCCCGACGAGTCCAGCCGAGGCCTGCGCGACCGCGCTCGGCGAGTCGGGGGGGACTTCGACGAAACGATGGTCGTTGAGCTCAGCCCGATCGACCGTGATGATCTTCGGCGATTCGTCGAAACGTGAAGACGATACGAACAGTGTGGCCTCGGCCAGACCGTAGGACGGCTTGATGGCCTGCGGCCGGAAACCGTACGGTCCGAACGCCTCGTTGAAGTTGCGCACCGTGGCCGCCGAGATCGGTTCGCTGCCGTTGAGGATCGCTTTCACATTCGACAAGTCCAGCGGTGGCTCGCCCTCCTTGGGCAGGCCACGTGTGGCGGCGTGGTCGAACGCGAAATTCGGCGCCGGCGAGATCACTCCGCCGGTGTCGTCGGGTTTGCGCGCCATCTCACGGATCCAGCGGCTCGGCCGACGAACAAACGCGGTGGGTGTCATGAAGGAGATGTAGTGGCCGATAACTGTGGGCAGCAACACGGTGACAAGACCCATGTCATGGAAGAACGGCAGCCACGAGACTCCACGGTCGCCTTCTTCACCGTGCAACGCCTCGATGATCTGCACCACGTTGGTCGCGAGGTTCAGGTGGGTGATCTGCACACCAGTCGGGATGCGCGTGGAACCGGACGTGTACTGCAGGTAGGCGATGGTGTCACGGTCGACCTCGACCGGCTCCCAGGTCGCGCCGACATCGTCGGGCACCGCGTCGACGGCAATCACCCGCGGTCGCTCCTTGGCCGGACGGCTTCGGAAGAACTTTCTTACTCCCTCGGCCGCCTCAGTGGTGGTGAGGATCGTCGAGGGGCTGCAGTTATCGAGCACTGCATGCAGCCGGCCCACGTGACCGGGCTCGGACGGGTCGAACAACGGCACCGCGATCCGGCCGGAGTACAGCGTGCCAAAGAACGCGATGAGGTATTCGAGGTTCTGTGGGCAGAGGATGGCCACCCGGTCGCCCGGCTCGGTGACCTGCTGCAGCCGCGCGCCAATCGCCCGATTGCGGGCACCGAAGGCGGCCCAGCTCAGGTCCCGCTCAACACCGTCACGCTCAGTCGAAAAATCGATGAAGCGATACGCGAGTTTGTCGCCGCGAACCTTCGCCCATCGTTCGACATGCCTGATCAGATTTCCGTCGTCGGGAAACTTGATCAGCCCGTCCTTGATGAACGGGTTATGGAAGGCCATTGCACACACTCCAATCGAACGGGATCGGTAATCCCAAACCCCAGAAGGTCCCACCGGGAGGAAGACTGCCCAGACCTGCGGCGCCGGACAATGCTCTCAACCTTACAGCGCTCTTAACGATCTTAACCTTCCCTTAATGTTAGGCGACGCTCTCAGCTGGGCCAAATCAACGCGGTCACGTCTCAGCCATGTTTCGGGTGCGGAGCGTTATCAATCAGACCCCGCGCCCAGTTCAGTGTCCACTGCGTGGCCGGTACCCCGTCGAGATTCCAGAAATCCGGTGTTGCATACATTGCATGAACGGGTTGGCCCGCCCCGCCGCCGAGCACCTCCAGCGTCTTGGGCAGCTCGGCGATGTTAAAGGCCGACTCGGGCGCCGCGCAGATCAGATCCCCGCGGGCGCAGATCTCGTACGTGCGATCGTTGAGCATCCCGAACCCACCAGGCCGCGGGCCCGACATAGTTAGACCTAGCGCCGAAAGCGCAGGCACCTCATGCAGCGTGATCTCCGCGCCCTGGCCCTCGGCGTTCGGCCCGATTTCCTGACCAACACCTGCCTGGCGGCGGCCATCGGCGATGAGCATCACACCGAGCACCAGATCCTCGTCGACGGGGCCCCGGCCGTTACCGACGTCACTGGCGATATCGCCGGCGATCACCGCGCCCTGCGAGAAACCGATCAGCACATAGCTGGTCAACGGGCAGCGATTATTCATGTCCGTCATCGCCCGCACCGTGGCGCGAGTGCCCTCGGCGCGGCTGTCGTTGTAGGACATCTGACGGTCCGATGACAGCGGGTTGTGGAACTGCGCCGTGTAAGGAACGGTGAACACTTCCAGGCGCTCCGGACTGAACTGTTGCCGAAGCGGGTTGGTGACGTTGAGCAGTAGGGCCCGCGGGAACTGCACCGGGCTGAAAGGGTCAAGTTGCGGGGAGGACTCCCACGTACCGGGAATCGAGATCAGCTGAACATCGGGGCAGCTGGCGTCCTGAAACTCCGGTCGTGGATGCTTCATACCGGGCTCAGCGGTAGGCGGTATCGCACTGGGCGGGACGGCAGTCGACGGGGTGTCGGGCCGACGTAAAACCACGATCACGATCGCCACGATCAGGACCACGACCAGGCCCACCGCCGCAGCAGCGAACAGCGCGAGAATTCGGTGGCGTTTCCGCCGGCTGGTCTTGGCCATCGAGTAGCTGTGCTCCTACTGGCAGAGTCGCTCTGTCGCGATCCGGATATAGACGGCGGTCACAGAGCGCAGCCGACCCGCGGACGGCACCATCGCCTTCACGCCGTCGTGGTTGTCGGGATCGCTGAGGTCGTTGCGCACCAGCGGGGCCACAAAGTCCCAAACCGCCTGGTCGGTCTGTCCTGCGGCGTGCGCGTGGCACACATAGGATCCAATGTTCAGTGCAGTCAAGTCACTGGATGGCGTCACACCGGCCTTATCCAAGGTATCGAGGTACGCACGCTGACGCGGGGTAACCACCGGGGCGCCGGACTGAAGATCTGAGTGCGAAGAGCCAGGGATTTGGCCGCTGGAATGGCCGTGCGCCGGCGCGGCGTTCATCTGCGGCCCTACGCCCAGCACTGTCTCGTCGCTGGGAGAACACCCCGTCAACCAAGTCGCGGACGAAGCCAGGAGAAGTGACACTCCTGCCACACCCGTCATTGCTGACCTCGGCCCGTGCTCCACCCCTCCAAGGTACCGGCTGCCCACGGAGTATCCCGACAAGCGTTACCCGATTGTCGCAGCCAGGTCACCCGACATGGCGGCGAGCTGCCCGCTCCACGTACCCCAGTCGTGGTTGCCCGAGTTCGGGAACCCGAAGTGACCGTTCATCCCGCCGATATTGCCGTAGTGCGCATAGAACGTACGGTTGCTGCCCACAGCCTGAGCGCAGTAGCCGATCATCGCGGGCGGGTCGGTGCACGTCGTGGTGGTAGGGCTGAACACCCACAGCCGGGTGTTGTTGTCGACCATCAGCTGCATATGAGCGTTGGGGTCGTGCCACTTCCAACGGCCCAGCTGCGCCGCACCCCACATCGCTTGGGTGTTCACACCGCCGAATTGAGCCATCCCGGCGGTG
>JBMYXJ010000340.1:0-4049 GCA_049608285.1 Mycobacterium sp.
GAACAAGGTAACCACCGCAAAAAATCCTGGCTCCACTTTACAAAGTGCGTCATTAACTCATCAAAGACCAAGCTGTAATACTCACCAAACTCACACATACAACTTTAAGTACCAAGATAAGCATCACTACGCAACCCAGCCCGAGATCCTGGGGTACCTCAAGGATGTGATGGCGCGCTACGAGATCGCCGATCATGTCCGATTCGACACCGTGGTCAGTGGCGCCGCATGGGACGAGTCGACCTCCACGTGGCAGGTGAAGATCCGGCCCGCAGAATCCGCAGACAGTGGCTCCGAGACGCTGACGGCACGCGGACTGATCTGCGCGGTCGGCCAGTTCAGCAATCCGGTGATCCCGGACATCCAGGGTGCCAAGGATTTCGACGGCCCATCGTTTCACACGGCGGACTGGGACGACTCCGTTGACCTGGACGGTAAGAACGTCGCCGTCATCGGAGCGGGTGCTAGCGGATTTCAGCTCGTCCCGGCGATAGCCGATACCGCGGCGCACGTCGACGTCTACCAACGCACCGCGCAGTGGATGGCACCCAACGTCAACTATCACGCGAAGGTGGGTTCGGGCGCACAGTGGGCCACCCGCCATCTGCCGTACTACGGTCGATGGTTGCGGTTCGTGACCTGGTGGCCGATCGCCGACGCGCTCGACGAACAGATCACGATTGATCCTGAGTGGGACAACGGCGGGCTGTCGGTCAGTGCCGGAAATCAGGCGATCCGCGAGATGTTCGTCGCCTGGATGCAGGCGTTCACCAGCGACGAGGAACTGCTAGCCAAGGTGACGCCGACGCATCCACCGATGGGCAAGCGCACTCTGCAGGATAACGGTACGTGGTTGATGACCTTGCAGCGCGACGACGTCGAACTGATCTCCGATGGCGTTGCCGAGATTACCCCGCACGGTGTCACTGACGTGAACGGTGTACATCGTCCAGCCGATGTTCTGTTGTGGGCCACCGGTTTCGATGTCAATCACCAGCTTGGTCCCATCGATGTGCGCGGAGTGAATGGCATCGGGTTGAACGAAGCCTGGGGGGATGCCGCCTATGCCTACTTGGGGGTGACGGTCACAGATTTCCCGAACTTCTATTGCGTGTTCGGACCGGGCACAAACGCCGTGAATGGCGCCAGCCTCATCTACAACTCCGAGTGTCAGATGCGTTATGTGCTCGGGTGTATCGATATGGTGCTCGCCTCCGGAGCATCCTCGGCGACGCCTAAGGCCGAGGTGTGCGCCGACTACGATCGCCGCAGTCAGGCCCGCTTGAAGACGATGGTCTACTCTCACCCGGCGGTCACCAGCAGCTACTACAAAAACTCGGCGGGCGAACTGCCAACGCTGTTCGCCTGGCGCATCGTCGACTACTGGAAGTGGACGAAAAGTCCGAACCCCAGCGATTACGATCTGAAAATCTCATGACGACAGGAGAACTCATGTCTGAACGGTTAGCCGGCAAGGTCGCTCTCATCAGTGGAGGCGCCCGGGGGATGGGCGCATCGCATGCGCGAGAGATGATCGCCCACGGCGCGCGAGTGGTGTGCGGCGACATTCTTGACGCCGAAGGTGAAGCGCTGGCCACCGAACTTGGTGACGCTGCCCGCTATGTCCATCTCGATGTGACCCGTACCGAGGACTGGGACGGGGCGGTGGCCACCGCAGTCGGGGAGTTCGGCGGGGTTGACGTACTGGTCAACAATGCCGGCATCCTGAACATCGGCACGGTGGAGGATTATGAGCTCTCGGAATGGCAACGCATCCTCGACATCAACCTCACCGGTGTATTCCTGGGAATCCGCGCCGTGGTGCCGGTGATGAAGAAGGCCGGCGAGGGGTCGATCATCAACATCTCCTCGATCGAAGGTATGGCCGGCACAGTGGCCAGCCACGGCTATACCGCGACGAAGTTCGCAGTCCGCGGCCTCACGAAATCCACCGCTGTGGAGTTGGGGCAGTTCGGGATTCGGGTGAACTCCATCCACCCCGGTCTGGTGAAGACACCGATGGTGGCTGACTGGGTTCCTGAGGATATCTTCCAAAGCGCGCTGGGGCGTATCGCGCAGCCGAAGGAGGTCAGCAACCTGGTGGTGTACTTGGCCAGCGATGAGTCGAGCTTCTCTACTGGCTCGGAGTTTGTGGTTGATGGCGGCACGCTGGCCGGCTTGGGCCACAAGGACTTCGCTGCGGTCGACGTCGAAAAGCAACCGGAGTGGATCACCTAGAGCCGACGTTCGGTCGCAAGCGCTTGAATGCCGCAGCGCTTGAATGCCGCAGCGCTTGAATATCAGTCTTTAGGGCAGCAATCCAGCGAGCTCCAGATCGCTGGCGTACTTCGTGATAATCGGCTGCGAGATATGCGGGATGTCCTTGTCGGGGCCGATTTTCGCATCCTGCACCGCGGTACTGAACCTGCCGTTGGGTGCGATCGAGCCGCGAATGGGCCGGTGTGGATGCTGATAGTTGTGCAGCAGTGGAAGTAGGGAGGCCTGGCGTTGCTCTTCCGGTAATCCCTGCATCGCAGCCTCGAAGCGCACCAACCACCCGCCGTAGTCTGCGATGCGCTGGATCGGGAATCCGGCATCGATGAGCCAGTCAGCGAACTGGTCTAGGCCGACCCCGTCGTCGTGATGGTTCATCACGTGGAAGGTCTGGAAGCCGTCGGTGTATGCACCTAGCGTGGAGATCGCCTCGGCGACGAACTCGACCGGTAGGCCGTCGTAGTGAGCCCGCTGTGGATTGCCGTCTGCGCCCAACTCGTAGAAGGATTTTGGCGCGATGCCGGTGGCAAGCAGGCTCAGGATCAAGCGGGTGAGCTGGTCGGGCAGGTTCAGCTGACCGGCATAGGTAATGTCGGTGAGGATCATGTCGCAGCGGAACACCGAAACGGGTAAGCCACAGAGGTCGTTCGCCGCGCGCAGCAACACTTCACCGGCCCACTTGCTGGTGCCGTATCCGCTGGCGTAGGAGTCATCGATAGCGCGAGTGGGGCTGATCTCACGAATATCGGCGTCCTCGATGAAGCAGCCGGGCGTGATTCCGGCACCCACTGCGATTGTCGAGACGTAGGCGAACTGCTTGAGCCGGTGGGTCAGGGCGATACGGAGCAGTTCAGCGGTGCCAACCACGTTGGGGCCGAACAACTGGCTGTACGGAAGTACGTGGTTGACGAGCGCGGCGGGATGGACGATCAGATCCACCGTTTCGGCCAGCCTTCGCCAGGCCCCGGGAGTCAGGCCGAGATTGTTCTCGCCGACGTCGCCGGCAAGGACTTCGAGATGGTTGGCGGCCAGCTCGCGGTAGTGGGCGAGTAGCGCGGGGTCGCCAGAGTTGAAGCTTTCATCCAGGCGTTCGCGGGCCGCTGAATCGCTTTTGCCGCGTACTAAACAAACGACGGTGCCACCAACCAGATTCATCCGCTCAAGCCATTCCAACGCCAAATAGCGGCCGAGGAATCCGGTTGCGCCCGTCAGCAATACGGTTCGGATGCGACCGGTGGGTCGAGGCAACTGCGTGGCTGCGGTGAGGGTTCCGTGGTCGATGAACTTGTCGAGGGTCAGATCGAAGGCCGCGGCTTCAGTCGTTCCGGTGCCATGCACGTTGGTGAACGTAGGTACTTCTGCGCCCGTAGTCTGTTGTTTTTCAATGTAATTGGCGACGGACTGGAGGTCGTTGGCGGGGCTGACTATTACGCTGACGGGAATGTCGACGTTGAAAATGTCTCGAAGTAGGTTGACGAAGGTGAGGGCAGACAGCGAGTCTCCCCCCAGATCAGTGAAGTGAGCGTTGGGCTGTAGATCTGATGCGGCTGTTCCCAGCAGCGCGCCTGCGGCGCGGACAGTAGTCTCCAGCAGCGATCCGTCGGCGCCGTATTGGCGCAATGCACGCAGCTCGCTGTCCTGATCAGCGGACAGCTCTGCATAGAGCTGCTCGAGTGCGGCGCCGTAATGTTCTTTGAGTTTCGGCCAGGCCAGCTTGCCGATCCCGGTGAGTAATCCATTGTCTGAGGTGAAAGGCGTTGTTTCGATGAGGAAGT
>JBMYXJ010000341.1:0-4037 GCA_049608285.1 Mycobacterium sp.
TCAGCGAGAAGCGAAGCGGGGTCACGCATGATTTTTCAGCGAGAAGCGAAGCGGGGTCACGCATGATTTTTCAGCGAGAAGCGAAGCGGGATCGCGCATGACATACGCAGTCAGGCCGGTGGACTTCGACAATCTGCAGACGATGACCTACGAGGTCACCGACCGGGTTGCGCGCATAACGTTCAACCGTCCGGAAAAGGGCAACGCGATCATCGCCGATACCCCGCTGGAGTTATCGGCGTTGGTGGAGCGCGCCGACCTCGATCCGAACGTCCATGTGATCCTCGTGTCGGGGCGCGGCGCCGGATTCTGTGCGGGTTTCGACCTATCGGCCTATGCCGAGGGTTCGTCATCGGCCGGTGGCTCCTATGGCGACACCGTGCTATCGGGCCGGACCCAGGCCGTTAACCATCTGCCAAACCAGCCGTGGGATCCGATGATCGATTATCAGATGATGAGCCGGTTTGTCCGCGGGTTCGCCAGCCTGATGCATGCCGACAAACCGACCGTGGTCAAGATCCACGGCTACTGCGTGGCCGGCGGCACCGATATCGCGTTGCACGCAGATCAGGTCGTTGCGGCATCCGACGCCAAGATCGGCTATCCGCCGACCAGGGTGTGGGGAGTTCCCGCGGCGGGTCTGTGGGCGCACCGCCTCGGCGACCAACGCGCTAAACGCCTTCTGCTGACCGGTGATTGCATAACCGGAGCCCAGGCCGCCGAATGGGGACTGGCGGTGGAGGCGCCCGAACCCGAGGACTTGGATGACCGGGTCGAGCGCCTCCTTGAGCGAATCGCCGCGGTGCCCGTCAATCAGCTGATGATGGTAAAGCTGGCAATGAACAGTGCGCTATACCAGCAGGGCGTGGCGAACAGCGCGATGATCTCGACGGTATTCGACGGCGTTGCACGCCACACCCCCGAGGGTCACGCTTTCGTTGCTGATGCGCGTGAGCACGGCTTCCGTGACGCGGTACGGCACCGAGATGAACCGTTCGGCGACTACGGCCGCGCGACGTCCGGGGTGTAGCGGTGTCCCGGGTGGTCTCGCGGATGACGGCACGCTCAGTTGTGTTGAGCGTGCTGCTTGGCGCGCACCCGGCCTGGGCAACGTCCGGTGAACTAATTGTTCTTACAAGGGATTTCGGTATCCGAGAGTCGACGGTGCGGGTGGCGTTGACGCGGATGGTCAGTGCAGGCGACCTGGTGCGCTCCGAGGACGGATACCGGCTCTCGGACCGTCTGCTAGAGCGTCAGCGCCGCCAGGGCGACGCGATCAACCCACGCCGACACTCATGGGATGGCACGTGGACGACGTTGGTGATCACCAGCATCGGCGACGAGGCCCGCGCCCGGGCGACACTGCGAAACACCTTGCAGGACAAGCGGTTCGCCGAGTTGCGTGAAGGTGTGTGGCTGCGGCCGGACAATGTTGGGGTGGAGCTCGGCGGTGAAGTCACCGAGCGTGTGCGGGTTCTGCGCGCCAGCGACGATGCTCCGGTCGAGCTGGCTGCGCGGCTGTGGGATCTAGCTGGGTGGGCACGTACGGGCCGGGAGATGTTGACCGCGATGGCCGAGGCCGGCGACGTTCCCGGCAGGTTCGCCGCCGCTGCCTCGATGGTGCGTCATTTGTTGACTGATCCGGTGTTGCCCGACGAGCTGCTGCCCGACGGCTGGCCGGGCGGCCCGCTGCGGGTCGCCTACGAAGAATTCGCCGCCGAGTTGGTTGGGCGGCGCGGTGGTGTGGAACTTGCGGAGGTGCCATGAGCGAATCGGTGGGCAGGAGCGCAGCGACCGGGGGATCGGAATCGGTGGGCAGGAGCGCAGCGACCGGGGGATCGGACGGTGGTGTGCGCGTGGAGCGCACCGGCCCGGTGACGACGGTGATCATGAACCGCCCGCACGCGCGAAACGCCGTCAACGGTGCTGCCGCGCGACAGTTGTTCGACGCGTTCGAGGAGTTCGATCGCGACGATTCGGCGTTGGTCGCCGTGCTGTGGGGGGACAACGGAACCTTCTGCGCCGGCGCTGACCTCAAGGCATTGGGCACCCAAGATTCGAACCCTGTGCAGCGAGATGGGCCGGCGCCGATGGGTCCGAGTCGAATGGTGCTGTCCAAGCCTGTCATCGCCGCGGTAAGTGGCCACGCCGTCGCCGGTGGGCTGGAGCTGGCCCTGTGGTGTGACCTGCGTGTGGTCGAGCAGGACGCAACCTTCGGGGTCTTCTGCCGCCGCTGGGGTGTGCCGCTGATCGACGGGGGCACCGTACGGCTGCCCCGGTTGATCGGCCACAGCCGCGCGATGGACCTCATCCTGACCGGCCGCAGCGTCGACGCCGAGGAGGCCTTGGCGACCGGTTTGGCCAACCGGGTCGTGCCTGCCGGAGCGGCGCGTCAAAGGGCCGAGGAACTAGCCGCTGAACTGGCCAGGCTCCCGCAACAGTGCCTGCGCGCCGACCGCACATCGGTGTTGACTCAGTGGGGCTTGTCGGAGGCCGACGCTATGGATTTCGAGTTCGGCAGCTTGGCGCAGGTGGCTGCAGAATCGTTGGAGGGCGCCGCGCGATTCGCCGCGGGAGCGGGCCGTCACGGCGCCGGTGACCCGCGCTGATCCGGTGAGTCGGCTCAGCCTCTGTTGATGGTGTTGTTGCTGCCGGTGTCGTTGATTCTCGGATCCCCGTCGCGGTAGGTGACAGTGTTGTTCAGTCCGACGACGGACAGCTCGCCGTTGACCCGCTCGAAGGTGAGTTTGTTGTCCGCCCCGCCGATGGTGACGCCGGCGCAGGTGCCTCTGACCGTCAGCGTGTTGTTGGATCCGCCGACATTGAGGGATTTGCCCTCTGCGCAGTCGATATCGGCGGTGGTACCGAACGAGCCGTAGTTGATGGTGTTGCCGATCTCGATCTGGGCGCCTGATGGTCCGGCCGTCATCGTCGGGCTGGAGGTGTCCTGGCCGTTCGAGCCGCAGGCGGTGAGCCCGAGTGTTGCCAAGAGCGTCGCAACACCAACCCCACCGATCACTTGCGAAGGAATTGCAGACATCTTTGTGCCACCTTTCTGGTCGGACTCCACGCGGACCGCGACGTCAGCCTACGTTCACGCTGCGCAGGCGCGCTGTTGCCAGCAGGAGACCGGCAGTGAGGGCCGCGGAGCCGGAATGGGCATATCGACATTGTGGGCTCACAGATCCGGCGGCCACGAGGCGTTACAGTTTCGCTGACCCGGCCGATCCTGCGACGGGTCGTTTGACTGACGCGAGGGGAATGGCGAGATGGCAGTTCGGCCGCCGCGTTCGGCGAGGCTGAGCCGTGACTCCATCGTCAACGCCGCGCTGAGTTTCCTCGACCGTGAAGGTTGGGACGCGTTGACGATCAACGCGCTGGCCAATCAACTGGGCACCAAGGGTCCGTCGCTGTACAACCACGTGCACAGCCTCGATGACCTGCGGCGAACTGTGCGGATGCGGGTGGTCGGCGACATCATCGACATGCTCAACACAGTCGGGCAGGGCCGGCCTCCCGACGATGCGGTCATGGTGATGGCCGGCGCCTACCGCAGCTATGCGCATCATCATCCGGGCCGGTACTCGGCGTTCACCAGGATGCCCCTCGGTGGCGACGACCCTGAGTTCACTGAGGCCACCAGGGCCGCGGCAGCGCCGGTGATCTCGGTGCTGGCTGCCTATGGGCTGGACGCCAATGCCGCGTTTTTCGCCGCATTGGAGTTTTGGTCGGCGATGCACGGGTTCGTGCTGCTGGAGATGACCGGGGTAATGGTCGGGATCGACACCGATGCGGTGTTCACCGACATGGTGATGAGGCTGGCGGCCGGCATTCGAAGTCGCTGACAGATTGTGCGGTGCGCTGAAGGGCGGCGCTGACCAGCGCGAACGCCGCTTAAGTGCGCTCCCTGCCGGGTTTGGATCGGCGCGGTCTGCCCTGGTATTGTGGACGATCGTGCCTGGCAGATAAGGCGCTTGTGTGTCTTACGATTCACAAGCATGCCTGCACGCCGGGCAACTTCGCATGTCCGCCATGTT
>JBMYXJ010000342.1:0-4030 GCA_049608285.1 Mycobacterium sp.
CAGTGCATCGAGAGCCGCGTTGACATCCTGCAGTGCAGCGGCTTTCGCCCCTGACAACTGCGTCGGACCGGCGGGCGGAACCGCTGTCGGTGCCTCCGGCTGCGCCTGCGGGCTCTGGCCGGGCCGATTCGCCGGCGCAGGCGCTGAGGGCTGCTGGTTGGCAGGCGCTGGCGCGGCCGCCGGCTTACCGGCAGGCGCCTCGGTCGGTGCCGGCCCGGTGGCAGTGGCGTCGGCTCCCGGACCGAACAAATCGATCAACGAATCCCGCACCGTTGGCCCATAGCCGATCTTGTCGTTGTACATCATCGCGACGCGAATCAGTCGCGGATACGTCGATGACGCGTCGCCGGTCCCCGGTGACGCGTAAACCGGGGCGACATACAGAAGCCCACCCTCGCTCATCGGCAGGGTCAGCAGATTGCCCCACCGGATCCGGTTCGTATTGTCCCGGCCGATGACGCCGAGGTCTTGGCTGACCGCGGTGTCGGTACTGATCGCATTGAACGCCAGCTTGGGACCGTTGACCTGCCCTGGGATCGTCAGAACCGTCAGTTGGCCATATGTTTCGGGATCGGAGCTGGCGCTGATGTAGGCAGCCAAGAAGTCCCGTTGGAATCGGTTCATCGCGCTGGTCAGCTGGAACGAGGCCTGGCCGTTGTTCTTCGCGAGGTCTTTGGCAACGATGTAGTAGGGCGGCTGGTAGCTGCTGGCCGTGGGGTTCGGGTCCAGCGGGACGTCCCAGCGATCCGAACCCGAGAAGAACGTCACCGGGTCGTCGACGTGATACTTGGCCAGCAGCGAGCGCTGCACCTTGAATAGGTCCTCGGGGTAGCGCAGGTGCTCTTGCAGCTCAGGGGTGATGTCGCTCTTTGGCTGGACGGTGCCAGGGAATACCTTCATCCACGCCTGCAGCACCGGATCCTGCTCATCCTGTGCGTACAACGTCACTGTTCCGTCGTAGGCGTCGACAGTGGCCTTGACTGAGTTGCGAATGTAGGAAACCTGTTTGTCGGGCTGCAGACGGTTCAGCGCCACCTCGTTGGAGTCGGTGGTCGCCGCCGACAACGAGGTCAGCTTTGCGTACGGGTAGTTGTCCAGTGTCGTGTAACCATCGACGACCCACACTATCTTCTTGTTCACGATCGCCGGATACACGGCTGCGTCGGTGGTCAACCATGGGGCTACGGCCTTCACCCGGTCGGCTGGATCGCGGTTAAACACGATCTTGCTGTCGGGTCCAATCACGTTGGAGAACAGGAAGTTCCGCTCGGCGTACTTTGCGGCGAAAACGCTGCGCGCCAGCCAGTTTCCCACGGGCACACCAGCGGTACCGGTGTAGGTGTAGTTCTTCGTCTCGACGTTGTTCTCGTAGTCGTACTCGCGGTCCTCGCCGTTCTTGCCCACGATTGCGTAGTCGGCCGGCGTATTAGCGATCACCGGGCCGAAGTAGATGCGGGGCTGATCCAGCGGCGCAGGCCCAGGCGAGACGATGCTGCCGTTGGCGCCCACCTCGCTGGCAAGGAACTCCGGATAGCCGCCGTTCTGGTTCGGGTCGTTAGCCACCCCGCGCACCGTGTTCGCCGGCGAGGCGATGAAACCATTGCCGTGGGTGAAGACGGTGTGCCGGTTGATCCAGTTCCGCTGGTTGTCGATCAACCGGTCGGGATTCAATTCGCGCGCAGCCACCACGTAGTCGCGCAGATTGCCATCCTTGCTTCGGTAGCGATCCATGTTCAGCACATCGGGGAAATAGTAGAAGTTCTTGCCCTGCTGGAATTGGGTGAACGCGGGGCTGACGATGTTCGGGTCGAGTACCCGGATGTTCGACGTGGTCGCGCGGTCCGCGGCAACCTGCTGCGCAGTCGCTGGGGCGTCGCCCGCATAGTCGCGGTAGGTCACCGATTCGTCGGTAAGTCCGTAGGCCTGCCTGGTCGCAGTGATGCTTCGGCTGATGTACTCGCTTTCTTTTTGTGCAGCGTTGGGCCGGACGCTGATCTGCTCGACCAGCAGCGGCCAACCCGCCCCGATGATCAGCGACGACAGCAGCAGGAGCACCACACCGATCGCGGGAATCCGCAAGTCGCGCAGGAAGATCGCGGAGAAGACCGCCGCCGCGCAGATGAGCGCGATGGCCAGCAGGATCAGCTTCGCGGGCAGCACCGCGTTGATGTCGGTATAGCCGGCACCGGTGAACGGCTTGTCGCCACTTGTGTGGCTGAGCAGTTCGTAGCGGTCAAACCAATAGGCAACCGCCTTGAGCAGTATCAGGAGGCCCAGCAAGGTGATCAGCTGGATACGAGCCGCGCGGCTCAGCGCGCCACTGCGCCCGGCCAAGCGGATGCCACCGAACAGATAATGACCCAGCAGATTCGCAACGAAGGCCAGGAAAGTAGCAACGAACAGGTAGGACAGCACCAGACGATAGAACGGCAGGTCGAACGCGTAGAAACCGAGATCGATGCCGAACTGGGGATCAGTGATACCGAAAGCGCCGCCATGCAGGAACAGCTGCACGGTCCCCCAATAACTCTGGGCGACGAAACCGGCCAGCACGCCGATGAAGGCCGGCACACCGATACCTACCAGTCGCGGCCGGGCCATCACGGCGGCGCGGTAGGCCGCGATCGGGTCGTCGGGTCCGTTCGTTGGCACAAACACCGGCCGGGTGCGATAGGCCAGTGCCAACGCCGCGAAGATGATGCCACCGAACAAGATCGCGACGACGAAGAACAACACGATGCGAGTGACCACCTGCGTGGTGAACACCGATCGGTAACCCAGTTCGCCGAACCACAGCCAATCGACGTAAGTGTCGATCAACCGCGGACCGAACAACAGCAAGAACACCGCTGCCAGGGACAGCCCTATCAGGACCCGTCCTCGTCGTGTCAGCTTCGGCATCTTCGCCGCTGGCCGCATTCCCACTCGATCACTCCAGTCTCAAACGTTTTTGGCAATTGTTCAGGCGCGATAACTGCGACCCAACTCGCTATCTGCGATCCAACTCTACGCATCCTCCCGCGGCGCTGCCTCAGCAGCGGGGAGGTTCGCCACCAGCGGAAAGCGTGCGCAGCGAGTCGATGGCCTGCTCCAGGGTTTCTACCTTGAGAAGCTCGACTCCACCAACATCGGCTGATTTGGCCTCGTCGCAGTTCTCAGTGGGGACGAGAAAGACGCTGGCGCCGGCCTCACCGGCCGCCGCGATCTTATGAGTGATGCCGCCGATCGAGCCGACCTTTCCGTCACCGGTGATGGTGCCGCTACCCGCTACGAACTTCGAGCCATTGATGTCGCCGGTGGTCAGCTTGTCGACAACGGCCAGGCTGAACATCAGCCCGGCAGACGGGCCACCCACGTTGGCGAGGTTGAAGTCGACGACGAACGGCGCCCACGGTGCGTCGAGCACGCTGACCCCGAGCAAGCCCTGGTCACGTTCGGGGTGTTTTCCCATCGTGATGTCGACAGTCCCGGCGGGGGCGTTCTTGCGCCGGTAGTCAATAGCGACTGTGTCGCCGGGCTTGGTGCCCTTGAGGACCTCCTGGAACTCCTCGAGGTCGGCTACTGGTGTGCCGTTCACCGCGTCGATGGCGTCGCCGGACTGCAGCTTGCCATCGGACGGCCCGTCGGAGTTGACACTTTGCACGCTGACAGCCATCGGATACTTCAAGTAGTACAGCGCGGCGTATTCGGCGCTGTCCTCGGAGTCCCGGAAATCTTTGGTGTTTGCCTCCTCGATCTCTTTCTTCGACCGATCCGGCGGATACACCAGCTCGCGAGGCAGCAGTTGGTCTCGACCCGACGCCCAGAACAGCAGGGCCTGCGCCAGCGTCAGACCGTCGCGCTGCGACACCGTCGTCATGTTGAGGTGCCCGGAGGTGGGGTGCAGCTCGGCCCCCTCGATCTCGACGACCTGCTTGCCCTCAACCTCGCCGAGGGTGTCAAACGTTGGGCCCGGCCCCAGCGCTACAAAAGGCACCGTCACCATGGTCAACAGCAACCCGAACGCCACGAGCGGCACCAAAGCCACGAT
>JBMYXJ010000343.1:0-4020 GCA_049608285.1 Mycobacterium sp.
CAGGACAGCGCGGGCTAAGGGGCTGACCCGGCGCCGAGCGTTGTTCAAGCACGGCCTGCGCACCGCGCTGATCCCGATGGCGACATTGTTCGCCTACGGCGTCAGCGCCCTCGTCACCGGCGCAGTGTTCACCGAGAAGATCTTCGGGTGGCATGGCATGGGCGAATGGGTGGTTCAGGGGGTCGCGAGCCAGGACACCAACATCATCGCCGCGATCACGGTGTTCTCCGGGGCGATCATCCTGCTCGCAGGCCTGCTCTCCGATGTGATTTACGCCGTACTCGACCCCCGGGTGCGGGTGCGATGAGCGCTTGCACGAAGAGCAGAGGGCACCGATGAGCGCTTGCGCGAAGAGCAGAAGGCACCGATGAGCGAGCAGAGGACTGAAAGCGTCGCCGAGTACCAGTTCGTGTCGCGACGCACTCTGGTTGTGCGCCGGTTCCTGCGGAACAGGATCGCAGTGGTGGCGCTGATCCTGCTGGGCCTACTATTCCTGGGCTGCTATGCCTTACCGCCACTGCTGCCGTATACCTACAGCCACCTGGACTACCAGGCCCTGCAGCATCCGCCGACCACCGCCCACTGGTTCGGCACGAACGCATTGGGTCAAGATCTGCTGGCACAGACATTGCGCGGGATGCAGAAGTCGCTGCTGATCGGTGTGTGCGTGGCATTCATATCAACGATCATCGCGGCAACCGTCGGCGCAGTCGCCGGCTACTTCGGTGGCTGGCGGGACCGCACGTTGATGTGGATCGTTGACCTGCTGCTCGTAGTCCCTAGCTTCATACTCATCGCAATAGTCACCCCCCGCACCAAGCAATCCGGGACCATCCTGTGGCTTATCCTGCTGCTCGCAGCATTCAGCTGGATGATCAGCTCACGGATCGTGCGCGGGTTGACGATGAGCCTGCGCGGGCGCGAATTCGTGGTGGCAGCAAGATATATGGGTGTGAGCCACTGGCGCATCATCGTCCGCCATATCCTGCCCAACGTGGCATCCATTTTGATCATCGACACCGCTCTGAACGTTGGTATGGCGATCCTGGCGGAGACGGGGCTGAGCTTCCTGGGTTTCGGAGTCCAGCCCCCCGATGTGTCATTGGGAACACTGATTGCTGACGGGACCCGGTCGGTGACGACCTTCCCGTGGGTGTTCCTGTTCCCGGCCGGGGTGCTCGTGCTGATCGTCTTGTGCGCCAACCTGGTCGGCGACGGGCTGCGCGATGCGCTGGATCCCGGCGCCCGCCCGGCCCCCTCCCGCGCACGCAGGTCGCAACCATGAGCGCTTGCGCGAAGATCAGACGGCAACCATGAGTGGGGTGGCCGGGGACCCGGTGGCACCGCGCCTGCTGGATGTGCGTGACCTGACGGTGGCGTTCCCCACCGACGCTGAACGAGTCGCCGCCGTGCGTGGCCTGACCTATCACGTCAACGCCGGTGAGGTAGTTGCACTGGTGGGCGAATCAGGCTCGGGGAAATCGGCGGGGACCATGGCCGCCATCGGGCTGCTGCCGGACTACGCAGAGGTGACCGGTTCGGTGAGGTTGCACGGCAACGAACTGCTCGGGTTGTCCGACCAGCAGATGTCGCGCGTTCGGGGCAACCAGATCGGGACCGTATTTCAGGACCCGATGTCGGCGCTGACCCCGGTGTACACCATCGGCGACCAGATCGCCGAGGCGATCCAGGTTCATCGTCGCGAAGTCAGCAAGCGAGCCGCGCGAGCCCGCGCGGTCGAGCTGCTAGAACTGGTGGGCATCGCACAACCGGGGCAAAGGTCACGCGCGTTCCCGCACGAGTTGTCCGGCGGCGAGCGGCAGCGCGTGGTCATCGCGATCGCGATAGCCAACGACCCCGATCTGCTGATCTGCGACGAGCCCACGACAGCGTTGGACGTGACGGTACAGGCGCAGATCCTCGACGTGCTGCGCACGGCACGTGACGTGACCGGCGCCGGCGTACTGATCATCACCCACGACCTCGGCGTCGTCGCCGAGTTCGCCGACCGCGCCCTGGTGATGTACGCCGGCCGGGCGGTGGAGACCGCTCCGGTCGTCGATCTATACCGCAGCCGCCAAATGCCCTACACTGCAGGTCTATTGGGCTCAGTTCCCCGACTCGACGCGTCCCAGGGGGCTCGCCTGGTGCCGATCCCCGGCGCCCCTCCGTCACTGGCGGCACTGCCACCTGGTTGCCCGTTCGCACCCAGATGCCCGCTTCGAGTCGACACATGCCGCGCCGCCGAACCCGAGTTGGAAGTAGTCGGCCCCAACCACCAGGTCGCGTGCATCAGAAGTGCATACGTCACTGATCGCACCGCTGCTGAGATCTACGGCGTTTCGACCGCGCCGTTATCGGAGGCCGGCGCTAGCGCCGAGTTGCCCGTCGTAGTGCGCGTCAACGACCTAGTCAAGACCTACACGCTCACCAAGGGCGTGGTCTTTCGCCGCCGCATCGGTGAGGTGCGGGCAGTCGACGGGGTCAGCTTCGAACTGCAGCAGGGCCGCACGCTGGGCATCGTCGGCGAGTCGGGTTCCGGAAAGTCGACGACACTGCATCAACTTCTGGAACTCACCACCCCGCAGGCCGGAAGCATCGAGGTGCTGGGCACCAATGTCGCCGGGCTGGACAGACGCGCCCGCCAGGCGCTTCGGGGCGACCTGCAGGTGGTGTTCCAGGATCCGGTGGCGTCCCTGGACCCGCGACTTCCTGTCTTCGACGTGCTCGCAGAGCCGCTACGGGCCAACGGCTTCGGCAAGGGTGAGGCTGAGGAGCGGATCGGCGAACTGCTCACCGTAGTCGGGTTGCGCCGAGAGGACGCCGGCCGTTACCCGTCGGAATTTTCCGGTGGGCAGAAGCAGCGAATCGGAATCGCCCGAGCATTGGCGTTGCGGCCAAAGATCCTGGCCCTCGACGAGCCGGTGTCGGCGCTGGACGTATCGATCCAGGCAGGGATCATCAACCTGCTACTGGACCTGCAGCAGCGCTTCGGGCTGGCCTACCTGTTCGTCTCCCACGACTTGTCGGTGGTGAAGCACCTGGCCCACAACGTGGCGGTGATGCATAACGGCAAAGTCGTCGAGCAAGGTGGCAGCGACCAGGTGTTCGGCAACCCTCGCCACGACTACACCCGCAGGTTGCTGTCGGCGGTTCCGCAGCCACTGGCAGATCACGGTTAAAGTCAGTTCGTATGACCTACCGCGCATCGACAGTTGGGGACATCGCCCGTCGGCGGGATAACACGAATTCCCATCGGCTACCGGCGCCGCGGGCGATAGTGCGTCTGCTCGGTGTCGCGATGGCGGCGGCGCTGGTAGTGACCGGCTGTTCAGCCCCGGACAACAATGTTCCTTCTGCCGGCGGCGATGCCGAGATCGGCGCTATCGCCGATATCAACCCCCAAGACCCGGCCACGCTGCGCCAGGGTGGCAACCTTCGACTCGCGCTGTCGGGCTTCCCGCCCAACTTCAACTACCTGCACGTCGATGGCAACCTTGCCGAACTGGGCGCGATGCTGCGTTCGACGCTCCCGCGCGCCTTCTTCATCCAGCCCGACGGAGAGATGACGGTCAACAGCGACTACTTCACCAACGTCGAGCTGACCAGCACCGAACCGCAAGTGGTCACGTACACGATCAACCCGCAGGCGGTGTGGTCGGACGGTTCGCCTATCACCTGGGAAGACTTCGCCGCACAGATCAACGCGACCAGCGGCAAGGACAAAGCATATTTGTTTGCTTCTCCCAACGGCAGTGAGCGCGTCGCATCGGTGACCAAAGGCGTCGACGACCGGCAAGCCGTCATCACCTTCGCCAAGCATTACGCCGACTGGAGGGGCATGTTCGCGGGCAACAGCATGCTTGCCCCCAAGACGATGACCTCCGATCCGGAGGCCTTCAACAGGGGCTTCCTCAACGGGCCCGGGCCCTCGGCAGGACCGTTCATCATCACCTCCGTCGACCGGGCCGCGCAGCGTATCGTGTTGACCCGCAACCCAAAATGGTGGGGCACTCCCCC
>JBMYXJ010000344.1:0-4007 GCA_049608285.1 Mycobacterium sp.
CAGATTTCGTCGAAACCCCAGCCCCGCCCACCCAGAAGCTGACAGCTCACCTGACCAATCTGAACGACGAAATCATCAACGGCAAATCCGAGGGCCGACCAGACATGCTCGTCGCCGGGAACGCCAAGCCAGGTAAGAGTAGCCATGACGACTCAACCCTAGCCGAATCGCCGATCCCAACAGCGCACGTGCTGGGGATCAGCCTGCGGCGCACCCGGAGATGAACAGTGCACCGGGGATCGTTGCATCGCTGGGGGGGGTAGTTGATGTGGGCATCGTTCCGCACACTTTTGCCTTGTCCTGCAGGACCCAGAACTGGCCCTCCTGTTCAAAGACGAAAGAGGTGGGCGCACCCATGCGTGGGTCGCGCGAGTTGGCGAGGATGCCGGCGGTGACCGCCCATCCGTCAGCGCAGAGCAGATCATTGATGGTGTAGACGTTCTCCGGGCCCAAGGCCTGCGCTGCTCCCGTCGCCGCCTCGGCAAGCTCGGCCTTGGTGCAGTTGGTCATGCCACCAACGGTCGCGCGGTTCGAGGAGGTAATCGTTGTCGGAGGTGACGCCTCAACGGATTCACCAGCCGGAGCCGGGGCATTGGGGCTGGAGGCGCAGGCGGCCGCCAGTCCCGCTAGGACAACAACGAAGCTCATCCAGATGGTGCGGGTCATCGATTTCGTACCGGTCATGGGTTCCTCCTGTAGGGCACGATGCTCACTGGTCGGCTTCGTCGTCGAAGATCGCTACCGCCCGGGTCCAGCCAGCTGATGCGGCATGCACCTTTACCGGGAAGCAGGAAACTTCGAAACCTTGGGCCGGAAGCGATTCCAGATTATGCAGCTTCTCGATGTGCGAATAGCCGATGTCACGTCCGGCCCGATGCCCCTCCCAAATAATGGACGCGTCATGGTTCCGTGCGTAGCGCTGTGCGGTGTGAGAGAACGGCGCATCCCAGCTCCAGGCGTCGGTGCCGGTCAGGCGTACGCCTTGCTCAAGCAGGTACAAGGTGGCCTCGCGGCCCATGCCGCAGCCCTTCGCGACATAGTCGTCGTGGCCGTAGCGCTCGCCGGCACTGGTGTTGACAACAACGATCTCCAGCGGGGCCAACGTGTGACCGATGCGCTTCAGTTCTTGTTCGACATCACTGGCTGTCGCGACGTATCCGTCCGGGAACTCCCGGAAATCCAGTTTGACCGCGGGTTGCAAACACCATTCCAGCGGGATCTCGTCGATGGTGATCGCACGCTGGCCGCCATCCATCGTCGAGGCGTAGTGATAGGGAGCGTCTACGTGGGTGCCGCTATGCGTAGTGATCCGGACGCGCTCGATCGCCCAACCCTCCCGGTCCGGTAAGTCCTCAACTGTCGACCCGGGGAAGAATGACACCACCTCGGCCGCAGTTTGCTGATGGTCGTAGTAGTCGATCTCGGGCAGGTAACTGGGCGGATCCGAAGCAATTCCGGCCCGCAACGGGACCGAGATATCGACGAACCTACGCATCCGAGCTCCTCGGTTAGTAAACGGATTTTGTCGGGACTGGCCAATGACTTAGTTGCTTCCCGACGGCCAAGCTTGTTCGATCTCAACCTCGTCCATCTTGCCGAACGTACCCAGTTTTCGTGCCGTCCTGAGAGAGCCGGTTACGGCAAGCCCTCTGGCCCGTCTGCCAACAATCTGCCGAACCCCTGTTCGTCCAGTACCGGCACTCCTAGCTCAATCGCCTTGTCGTACTTTGACCCCGGCACATCACCAGCGACCACGTAGGCCGTCTTCTTCGACACCGAGCCGGCGGCCTTTCCACCACGGCTGATGATGGCTTCCTTGGCCTGGTCGCGGGAGTATGCGGTCAACGAACCGGTCACGACGATCGATAGACCCTCCAGGGTCCGTTCGACGCTGGCGTCGCGCTCGTCGGCCATCCGGACGCCGGCTTCTTGCCATTTGTCAACGATTGCGCGGTGCCAGTCGACGGTGAACCAGTCGACGACTGCGGCGGCGATTGTCGGGCCTACCCCTTCGGCCGCAGCCAGCTGTTCTTCGGATGCCTCGGTGATCGCCCCCAGGCTGCCGAACGTGCTGGCTAGCGCCCTCGCCGCGGTCGGCCCCACGTGGCGAATCGAAAGCGCGACCAGCACGCGCCACAACGGTTGGGATCTGGCCTTGCGCAGGTTGGCCAGCAGCCGTTTGCCGTTGGCCGACACCTCGCCGGCTTTGGTCGTGAACAGTTCGGTCTGGAGAAGGTCGTCGGCGGTGAGGGTGAACAGATCCCCTTCGTCGGTGATGACCCCAGCCTGAAGCAGAGCTATCGCGGCTTCATAACCGAGGCCCTCGATGTCGAAGGCGCCCCGCCCGGCCACGTGAAACACTCTCTCCCGCAACTGCGCCGGACAGGTGCGGGCGTTGGGGCAGCGGATGTCGGCATCGCCCTCCTTGGCGGGCGCGAGTTCAGTTCCACACTCCGGACAGTGGGTGGGCATCACAAATTCGCGCTCGGAGCCGTCGCGCAGGTCGGCTACCGGGCCCAGTACCTCGGGAATAACGTCACCGGCCTTCCGAATCACCACGGTGTCGCCGATCAAGACGCCCTTTCGTGTGACCTCGGTGGAGTTGTGCAGGGTCGCCAGCCCGACCGTGGACCCGGCGACCTTGACCGGTTCCATGTAGGCGAACGGTGTCACCCGGCCTGTTCTGCCGACGTTGACGCGAATGTCGAGCAGTTTCGTGGTGGCTTCCTCAGGCGGATACTTGTAGGCCACCGCCCAGCGGGGTGCCCGCGACGTTGAGCCGAGTCGTCGCTGCAGCGCCACTTCGTCGACTTTGACCACGACCCCGTCGATCTCGTGATCAACGTCGCACCGGTGCTCACCCCAGTAGGCGATCCGTTCGGCGACCTCGGCGAGCCCCTTGACCTGAGCTGTGTGGTCGGACACCGGCAGCCCCCACGCCTTGAGCGCGCGGTAGGCGTCGTGCAGCGATGCGAAAGGGAAGCCCGCGGGGCCATCTATGTGACCGAGACCGTGGCAGATCATCCGCAGCCTTCGCCGCGCGGTGATCGCCGGGTTCTTCTGTCTCAGCGACCCGGCCGCGCTGTTGCGCGGATTGGCGAACGGCGCCTTGCCCTCGGCGACCAGACCGGCGTTCAGATCTTCGAAGTCGGCGATCCGAAAGAACACCTCGCCACGCACTTCCAGCACTGGAGGTACTGGGAATTCTTTTATGCCGACTAGCTTCTCGGGAACGTCTTCAATGGTACGTGCATTGAGCGTTACGTCCTCGCCGGTCCGCCCATCGCCGCGGGTCGCGCCACGAACCAGCCGCCCGTCCCGGTAGACCAGCGCCAGTGCGACGCCGTCGATCTTCAACTCACACAAGTAGTGAGCGTCTGGGCCGACCTCGCCTTTGATACGGGCGACCCAGGCCGCGAGTTCGTCGGGGGTGAACACGTTGTCCAGGCTCAGCATCTGCTCTAGGTGGTCGGCTGAGGTGAACTCGGTGGCGAATCCCGCACCTCCGACCAGCTGCGTGGGCGAGTCAGGTGTCCGCAGCTCGGGATGCTCGTCTTCGAGCGTTTGCAACTCGCGCAGAAGGGTGTCGAACTCGGCATCGGATATCACCGGTGCGTCCCGGATGTAGTAGCGGAACTGATGCCCACGCACTTCGTCAGCGACCTCTTGCCAACGGCGCCGTAGCCGCGCGTCGGAAGCATCGTCAGCCTGTTCGGCCAGCGCTGTCTCGGGATCCGGGATCGCCTTGGGACTCACCCTGGCAGGCTATCGAAGTCTGCTGACACCGAATCCGCGCGTTCGCGCACCCCCCGACGTCAGCACCCCTATGTCGGTTTCCGCGACCGATTCGCTGGGTAACCTGGCGGCATGCCCCATCAGATCATGTTCAGCGGCGACGATCGCGACCTGGCCGAAGTGCGCAGGATCGCGCTCGGATTCCCCGCGGCGTTCGAGAAGGTCGCCTGGGGCCGGCCGGTGTTCTGCGCACCCAAGATGTTCGTCATCTA
>JBMYXJ010000345.1:0-4007 GCA_049608285.1 Mycobacterium sp.
CAATAAGACTTATAAGGCTTACATCAAAAAGCGCGACTACTCAGGATCTAATACAGATCTTGACGGCGGTGTCGTCCCGATTGACATTGCTTATAGAACGATTGGTAAATACGCCGGAACCGACTACTGGAAAGCCGCTGAGTGCCAATATCACTGCGAGGTCTGTTGCCAGGTAATCGGGAAGGCGACGACCATCCGGAACCTTTTGAAGGCGAACGACGGGTAACACGTCTGCAACGATTTCTACGTCGTCGCAGTGTAGTTGTCACCGCGGTTCTGCTTCTACTCACCGTTGTGTTTGGGTGTTGGCTGGGCGTTCGAGCGTTTGAAGCGAAGTCGAATCTTGAGCAAGCACGGGTCAGCGCGCAGCAGGCGAAAGATGCGCTGTTGGCGGGGGATGGCGCGGACGCCTCACGTTTCGCAGATGACGCTCATTCCCACGCGCCTCGGTCGTGCCGTGGCTCGGCAGCCCCTTCAAGACTGGTCAACAGATAGCCGATGTGGTTTTTGGACTGGCAACCGATGTTCTTCAGCCCTCAGCAGACGCCGGCATAGCGATATCGCCAGACCAGCTGCTGCAAGGCAACAGCGTGGACGTCCAACTGCTCCGCACGGAGGAACCTAAGCTGAGCAGGATCGCGGCGGATGCGGCCCGACTTGATGCTGACGCCAGCGTGATAGCAGAGCCGCGATATTTTTCCACTCTTGACGACGCGCGGTCGGAATTGCAGAACCAGACCTCCGACGTTGCACAGCTGTTGGAGAACGCGGCTCTTGCTGCGCGTTTAGCGCCGTCAATGATGGGTGCAGATGGGCCGCGCACGTATTTTATGGGCTTCCAGACCAATGCCGAAGCCCGTGGCACCGGGGGTCTCCTCGGAGGATTTGGAATTCTTCGATTCGACAACGGTGTTGCGACCGTGGACACCTTGGGATCGAATAGGGAACTCATAGGCCGGTACGCCCCCATCGATCTCGGCCCGCAATTCGATGAGCAGTACGGAGACAGCAATGCGACTACTGACTTCCGCAACAGCAATACTAGCTCTCACTTTCCGTACGCCGCGCAGATCTGGAAGTCCCTGTGGGCGCAGGAAACGGGGCTAATCGTAGATGGAGTAATCGCTATCGACCCGATCGCTCTGAGCTACATCCTGGGCGCGGTGGGGCCGGTGACGCTGCCTGACGGCGAGATAGTGTCGAAGGAAAACGTAGTTGAACTGACGGAGTCGACTGCATATATCCGTTTTTCGGCGGACCAGATCGCCCGCAAGAATTACCTTCAGGATATCGCCAACGCAGTCGTCGAGAAAATGACGTCAGGAGTCGACTCCCCGCGGAAACTACTCGATGCGCTGGGCAAGGCGGTCAGTGAACGTCGAATTGCCGTGTGGAGTTCGTCGGAGGCCGAACAAGAGCTTCTTGAGATGACGCCGCTTGCGCATGTAGTTCCGGACGATTCGGCACCGTATGCCGCGGTTGTCATCAATAATCTTGGCGGGAACAAAATGGACTACTACCTGAAAAGGGAAATCGAGTACGTCGCCGATGGCTGTGAGGGTGACACGAGAATGTCTACGGTGACAGTACGTTTGACGAACACAGTGCCTGAATCGGTAATACCGACGTTACCCAATAACGTTGCAGGTACTGAAGGCCTAGACCCTGCGCTTCCGTGGACATTCCCGAAAGGCACCATGGTGTCCTCTGTGCGGCTTCTTGCGACGAAGGGCGCAGAAGTAGTGAGCTTGCTCTCGAAAGGCGAACGAGGGGCGTTTTTTGAGGCCACCGAACGCGGTCGCCCCGGCTTTGACGTGCAGGTCGCTATACCGCCGGGGAAGTCGGGCGAATTGGTCTTCCGCCTATCGGAACCGACGTCGCCTGGTGCGGCCCGCGTTCCGGTTCAGCCATTGGTTGATCCGGTCATCCCGGTGGTTTCGGTGCCTGCATGCTCGGAGTGAGTCAGGGCGCTACGTCAGACGAGGCGGCACGGGGGCCAGTGCGCGCAGTGTTGGAGGGGCGGCATTGAATCTGCAGGACTTCATAAAGCTGCTGCGATCTCGGTGGATCACTGTGTGCGTGGCGACGGTCGTGGCGGTTCTGGGTGCTGGCGCGCTCTCCCTGCTAACGACACCGCTCTACCAGGCTTCGACGCGGTTGTTTGTGTCCACCACGACCGGCGCCTCCGTGTCCGAGGCATACCAGGGCGGCCGCTTCTCTCAAGAGCGTGTGATCTCGTACGCACAGTTACTCATGGGGAAAACGTTGTCGCAGAGGACTATTGACAAACTTAACCTAGGTATGGGTGCAGACGAGCTAAAGGGAAACATCGAAGCTAGTGCCAAACCGGACACTGTTCTGATAGACGTAGATGTTCTTGACCCTTCGCCCGTTCGAGCGCGTGATATAGCGAACACTTTGTCAGATGAATTCGTCGCGATGGTGCGCGAACTTGAGACTCCGGAGAATGGGGTTAAGCCGGATACTCGAGTCGTCGTCGAGCAGCGTGCATCCATCCCTGCGCACCCGGTAGTTCCCAAAACGACGCGGAACCTTGCACTTGGACTCGTTCTGGGCGCGACGTTGGGAATTGCTCTTGCCATCATTCGCGATCTACTTGACAACACTGTGAAGGACCGCCAGGCTCTTGAGGAAATTGCGGGTGTTGGGGTAGTGGGCGCTATCCCCCTCGACAAAGAGAGGCGGAAGCAGGCGGCGATAGCGTTTGAAGCCGATAACTCGGGAATTGCTGAAGCTTTTCGCAAACTGCGAACTAACCTGCAATTTCTATCTGTCGATAATCCACCGCGCGTATTAGTCGTCACTAGTTCGTTGCCGTGTGAAGGCAAGTCAACTACGGCGATAAATCTGGCGCTGGCGCTGGCGGAGACCCAGCACAACGTCGTCCTCGTCGATGGTGATCTTCGACGCCCCATGATAGCCAGGTCCCTAGACTTAGTCGGCGCCGTTGGACTCAGCACGGTACTCAGTAATGCCGCTTCCCTGGGGGAGTCGCTGCAGAAGACACGTTTCCCCGGGTTGACCGTGCTTACATCGGGAGCGGCTCCCCCCAACCCGAGCGAGCTTCTTGGAACTCAGTCGGCAAGAAAGCTCCTCTCGGAGTTGCGCGCGCAGTTTGATTACGTCATCGTGGACTCGACTCCGTTGCTTGCGGTTACGGATGCTGCGGTCCTCGCAGCGGGCTCAGACGGTGTTCTTTTTGTTTCGCGATATGGGCACACGAAGCGGGATCAGCTCGCCCACGCAATTGAAAGTCTCAGCAGTGTCGGAGCTCCATTGCTAGGCGCAGTCTTTACGCTTATACCCGCACGCGGAAGTTCCTCGTACAGCTACAGCTACAGCTACGCTGGCGCGGAAGACCCACAGGGGTCGCCCCGCCGCGAACCGCTTCGGCCAGACGTTTCCATGCCGCGCTCGGACCATCACCGAACCGGCTAGTCCGAGGTGTTGAATGTCTGTTCGGGTCGAGCGATCGGGTGACCAAGTATAGGCATTTCAGGGCTGCCTGCTGGGTGGGAAAGTGGCCGCGGACCCTGATCGCGCGGCCGTATCGGGCATTCAATATTCGATGGCGTTGGTCGAACAGATCACCTTCCGTATTGGCCGGACCCCGTGAACTGGTCCAGGAGATCTGTACCCCGGTCGTAGGTCCACTGTTATGAGAGTTGGGGCAGAGTGATCATCAGGAGGTCACATGCCCCGTATGTACCCGGCAGTTGTGCGCCGGCAAATCGTTTCTCGGCTGCGCTCAGGCGAAGCGGTCGCTACGGTCGCAGCCGAAACTGAGATTAGTCAGTCCACCCTGTTTCGGTGGAAGCATCAGGCGTTGATCGATGACGGCGTCGTCGAAGGCATCCCCAGTGTGGAGGCCGACGAACTGGCCGCCGCCCACAAACGTATCGCCCAGTTGGAGGCCGAGCTGGCGTTGACCCGGGATGCGTGTGAACTGTTCGACGGGCAGGCGGTGGTGCCCCCAAAACGCCGAC
>JBMYXJ010000346.1:0-4002 GCA_049608285.1 Mycobacterium sp.
GGCTCGCGACGATCGCCCAGAACAACGAATTGGGTGCGGGTATGGCTGTCGCAATGAAAGACCTTGAGATCCGCGGCGCCGGCAACGTGCTGGGTGCTGCGCAGTCCGGACACGTGGCCGGCGTGGGCTTCGACCTTTATGTGCGTCTGGTCGGTGAGGCTGTCGAAGCCTACAGAGCGGCCGCAGACGGGGAAACCGTTGCCGCTGAACCGGAACCGAAGGATGTTCGGATTGATCTGCCAGTCGACGCGCACTTCCCGCCGGATTACATCGGCAGCGATCGGCTGCGACTGGAGGCTTACCGACGGCTGGCTGCCGCCCAGGATGATGTCGCGGTTGACGCGGTGATCGAAGAGCTCATCGATCGCTACGGCGTGCTGCCAGAACCGGCCCAGCGACTCATTGCTGTCGCGCGACTGCGGTTGTTGGCGCGCGCGCACGGCCTCACCGAGATTGGGTCCGTGTCGGCGTCGACACTGCGGATTTCGCCGCTGACGCTGCAAGATTCGGCGCAGCTCAGACTCAAGCGGCTCTATCCGGGCGCTAACTACCGGGCTACCACATCGACTGTGCAGGTGCCGATTCCGCGGTCGGGAAGCGGGGTGGCAGCGCCGCGAATCCGCGATTTTGACCTGGTGTCGTTCGTGGCAGGGTTGGTGCTGGCCGTCGACGGGCTTCCGCACGAGGAAGTTGATATAACGAAATTCGGAGGTACCACGCGCGAATGAACGACATAGATCGATATGACGCCTACATGATTCCAGGAAGATGACGGTCATCCTGGTCGACCCACGCCGCCCGACATTGGTGCCCGTTGACACGATCGCGCTGCTGGCAGGTGACGTCCAGTACACCGAGGAGTTGCCGGTCAAGGTGCCGTGGTCGCTGCCCTCGGCTCGCCCCGCCTACGACGGCGCCCCTGCTGCGGTGCTGCTGTCCTCGGATCCCGATCATCCGTCGGTGGTGAGGCGAACCGCCGCGGGGGAGCGAGTGATCGCTGCACCTGAGCCGCAGTCCGGGGAGCGTCTGGTGGACGCCGTGGCATTGATGGACAAGCTGCGCACCGCGGGCCCCTGGGAGAGCCAACAGACCCACGACTCGCTGCGGCGCTACCTGCTCGAGGAAACCTACGAACTATTTGACGCCGTACAAGGTGGCGACCTCTCAGAGTTGCGCGACGAACTCGGAGATGTGCTGCTACAAGTACTCTTTCACGCCCGCATAGCCGAGGAAGCGCCCGCGAAGTCATTCAACATCGACGACGTGGCCGATGCGCTGGTCCGTAAACTCGGCCACCGGGTGCCCGCAGTCCTGGCCGGTGAGCCGATCACGCTGGAGGACCAGCTGGCTCAGTGGGAGCAACGCAAGGCATTAGAGAAACGCGCGAGCTCCTGCTTCTCTGTCGTCGACGACATCCCTGCTGCTCAGCCCGCGTTGGCATTGGCGCAGAAGGTGATTGCCCGCACTGAGTTGGCCGGACTGCCGTCGGACTTGATCCCCGCCGCGGTCACCTCGGTATCGGTGTCGGCCGATATTGACGCCGAGAGTGCTTTGCGTTCAGCGATTCTAGCGTTCATGGACGATGTGCGTGCCGCTGAGCGGTCGGTGGCCGCGGCCCGCCGCGGCGCCGAGGTGGCCGAGGAACTCGATGACGGTCCGCGGGATGAAATTAGCGCTGACGAATGGCGGTCGCATTGGCCCGGAGTCACCGTCGTGGCGGACGCAGAGTAGTCGGTTCTCAGCCGACCAACTCGTCGCCCAGGAAACGGTCACCACCGGTGACGCCGGGCAGCATGAAGAAAAATCCGCCGCCGACCGGCATGATGTACTCCTCCAACGGTTCGCCCGTCAGCCGAGCCTGGACGGCGAGAAATCCCTTGTCCAGGCTGCGCTGGTAGGCGATAAATGCCAGGCCCTGGTCGAGCCGCCCCGCGCCGTCGAAGCCGCGTGAATAGTTGAATCCTCGACGCAGGATCAAATTGTCCTCCGTTGCCGGGGTGCGCGGGTTGGCCAGCCTTATATGGGCATCCAGCGGAATTCGCAATCCGTCTGGGTCGGACGCGTAATCGGGATCGGTGAACTCTCCGGACAGGCCCAGCGGATCGCCGCTGACCTTTGCTCGGCCGATGAGCGCCTCTTGCTCGACCAGTTGGGTCCGATCCCAGAATTCGACGAACATCCGGATTATGCGCAGCGCCTGGTAGGAACCGCCCACCGCCCAGTCGGGCTCGCCATCGTCTGCAGACACCCAGACGTGGCGATCCATCACCGCGCTGTCATTGACATCGAGGTTCGCCGTTCCGTCCTTGAACCCGAGCAGGTTGCGCGGTGTGTGGGCTTCTGAGGCCTGCCCCGCCCCTATGCCTCGGGCATAGCCGTCGACCATCCAGCGCAGCACCAGGTCACTACGAGTTCGACGCATCAACTGGCGCAGCGCGAACTGCATGGTGTCGTGGTGTCCGGCCTCGATGATGATCGAGATGTCGCCGTGTGAGAGGTTGGGGTCCAGCCGGTCATTGGCCAGGAACGGCATGGTGACCAGTTCCTTGGGTTTCCGGTCGGCGAGCCCGAAGCGACCATCGAACAGCGACGCCCCGACGCCGACCACTATCGAGAGGTTGTCGGCGGGCGGCTTGTCACCCAGGATCCCGGAGTCCACGGGTGGGTAGGTGGGGTCCCTGGTCTCGACTGGTTGACCCGCCATCAGCGCCCGGATCTCGTCAGTGAGCCCCTGCAGGGTCGACGACAGTGCGGCCCGGTCCTCGGACAGCACGTTAAACGATGCGATGAGCCCCTGTTCGGGGATCGGCAACGCGGTGATCCCTGTTTGATAGGCGCCCTCGAACGGCACGAAGCGCGCTCCGGCCTCGCTAGATGGACCCTCCCTGGGGGCTGAGCAGCCAACCAGGGAGCCTGCGCCTACCGCGGCGCCAGTGCCCAATGCCCCTGTGACGAACCCGCGGCGAGAAATCCCAGGCCGCCGTGACTTTGGCGCCATCACTGCAGCCTCAGCGCTCCCGAAACCTGGGACATATTCTCGGAGAGGCCGGCGAGCTGAGCCTTGAGTTTGTCGATGGTCGCCGGATCGACGGTCACCTCCGGGCAGCGCGGCGACGGGTAGGGATCGTTCTCGGTGCAGAACAGCACCCAGCCGTCACCCCGGCGCAACGGTGCCATGGTTTCGAAGACCGAGTTGATTCCGGCCTCGACTTTGCCCAGCAGGGCCGGGTCGGCCTCCGCCAGAGCTGGACTCAGCTTGGCGATCGCGTCCCGTGAACCCTGCATATTGGCGTCGAAGTCCCACAGGTCGGTCTTGGAGTAGCGATCCTCCTCGCCGGTGATCTTCCCTTGAGAGACCTCTTCGATCAGTTCGGCCGCGCCGGCTGACACGTCAACCGGGGTGACTTCGACCGAGGGGAACTGCTCCTTCAAGGTGGCGACGTCGGCGTCGAGTTGGTCGGCAAATTGCGTGCCGCCGTCGGTGGTGTTCTGTTCGAACAGCAGGTATTCCAGGCGATGCCAACCAGTGAACTCTGGGTCGTCGGCGCCGGCGAAGTCGTCTATGCGCGCGTCAATCTTGCCGTCGATGTCCTCGACGAGCCCGGCGAGTGGCTCGATGCGTTCCCATGGCATCCGTGACGGTGCGTACGCGTTCTGTGCGGCCTGCAGATCACCAGCCCGGACGGCATCGGTGAACACTTTGACAACGGTGACCAACTCGTCAACTTGGGCGGTTGCGTAGTCCTTGTAGTGAACCGCGGCCTGCTCGGTCAGCGGGTTGGGGGCAGCGGCGGCCGAAGTTGCCGGTGTGGTCTCGGCAGAACCGTTTGCCGCATCGGTGCCGGAGCCCCCGCCGGTGCAGCCAGTGAGAACCAGCCCCGCGGCCACCATCGACACTGGCCAGGCGACGTACTTTGTCATTGAGCCTCCTACTCCGTGGGTGCATGAACGCTCCAACGTCAGCGGGCGTATGAAACGCCGCAACGTCAGCACCATGAGGAT
>JBMYXJ010000347.1:0-4001 GCA_049608285.1 Mycobacterium sp.
TGGCATTCCGGCACCGGTTCCATCGCGGCCTCTTCGAGCGCTGACGGCAGGGCTGGGAGTTCGTTGGCGAACTCGAGCAGCAGAGCCAGTTTGTCCTGCCCCTCGATGTCCTTGAAGTCCGACACCACCTCGGCCAACGCCGCAGGCATGCTCATGGCGCGCTCGGCGCCTCGCCCGGTTCTTCCCCGGCCACCACTGGCACCCTGACGGCATTGCCCCACTCAGTCCACGAGCCGTCGTAGTTGCGCACCCCAGGCAGGCCGAGCAAATGAGTCAGTACAAACCATGTGTGGCTGGAGCGCTCGCCGATGCGACAGTAGACAATCGTTTCCATGTCGGCTGGCAGGAATCCATAAAGCTCTTCGAGCTCAGCGCGGCTGCGGAACTTGCCGTTGTCCAGCGCGGCCTTGGCCCACGGGATCGACACCGCAGTCGGGATGTGGCCGCCGCGCAGCGCCCCCTCCTCGGGGTAGTCGGGCATGTGGGTGCGCTCGCCCGTGTATTCCTGCGGTGACCGCACGTCGATCAGCGGCTGTGTGCCGAGGGCAGTCAGGACATCGTCCTTGAACGCCCGGATCGGGGCGTCGGCGCGTTCGACGACGGGGTAGCCGGTGGTCTGCTTGGACGGCACGTCCAGTGTGGTGTCCCGGCCATCAGATAGCCACAGGTTGCGTCCGCCGTCGAGTAGACGGACATCGGGGTGGCCGAACAGCGTGAACACCCACATCGCGTAGGCCGCCCACCAGTTGCTCTTATCCCCATAGATGACCACGGTGTCCTCGCGTGCGATGCCCTTGCGGTTCATCAGGTCGGCGAATTGCTCACCGGTGATGTAGTCCCGCACGTGGGCGTCATTGAGGTCGGTGTGCCAGTCGATCTTGACCGCACCGGCAATGTGACCAGTGTCGTACAGCAGCACGTCTTCGTCGGACTCAACGATGGCTAGACCAGGCTGGCCACGGTTTTCGGATAGCCAGTCAGCGGTGACGAGCCGTTCGGGGTGGGCATAGGACTGCAAAGTGGGGCTGGGATCAGCAGGTAGTGGCACGCGCTGCAGCTTACCGTTGACCGCTCACGCTTAATGGGAACCGATCAGCGAGCCTTCGACCGGTAATGGTCGGTTCGGTGGACGCTGGTCACCGAGCCGCTGGCCGGTGAGCACTGCTTACTCCTGGAGTTGTTGTCGACTCCTAAGGTTAGATCGTGCCCCGGCCGGTTAGTGAGGTCGCCTATAGCGCTGATGGGGTGTCGTGCCTACGAGCACTGATCCATTAGGTTGCCGCCGGGTGTCCTTGGGCTCGAACAGGTTCCACTCACATCGAGCATGGAGGCGAGTTGACAATATTCGTGGGAGACGACTGAGCCGAGGATCATCACGACATTCATCTGATGGACGCCGACGGGGCCAAGCTGGCCTCGCGTCGGCTCCCGGAGGGACTGGCCGGTATCCGCGGGTTCCACGAACTGGTGGCCGTGCACGCCGAGGAGCCCGCCCAGGTGGTGATCGGCATCGAAACAGACCGCGGACTGTGGGTGGAGGCGCTGGCCGCGGCCGGCTATGAGGTGTTCGCGGTCAACCCGCTCGCGGTGGCCCGTTACCGCGACCGCCACCACGTCTCCGGAGCCAAATCCGACGCCGCCGATGCCAAACTGCTCGCCGATCTGGTGCGCACCGACCGACACAACCACCGCCCGATCGCCGGGGACACCCCGGCCGTTGAGGCGATCAAAGTCCTGGCCCGGGCGCACCAGAACCTGATCTGGAGCCGCAACCGGAACACCAACACGCTGCGCTCGGCGCTGCGGGAGTACTACCCGGGCGCGCTGGAGGCCTTCGAATCGCTAGCCGACCGCGACGCCCTAGCCATCCTCGGCCGCGCACCCACCCCGAGCGACGCCGCTCGGCTGAGCCTATCCAAGATCAGATCGGCGCTCAAAGCCGCCGGACGGCAACGCAACCTCGACGCCCGGGCACTGGAAATCCAGATCGCGCTGCGCACCGAGCAACTCACCGCTCCGGCCGCGGTCACCGCCGCGTTCGGGGCGACCACCCGCGCCACGGTCGCCATCATCGCCGAACTGAACCACCAGATCAACGACCTCGAGGCCGAACTGTCGACACATTTTGAGACACACCCGGACGCCGACATCTACCTCTCCCTGCCAGGACTCGGTGTCATCCTCGGCGCCCGGGTGCTCGGTGAGTTCGGGGACGACCCGAACCGCTACACCACCGCCAAGTCTCGCAAGAACTACGCCGGAACCTCACCATTGACCATCGCGTCAGGCAAGAAACGCGCCGTACCGGCCCGCCACGTCCGCAACCGCCGCCTCTACGACGCCATCGACCAATGGGCCTTCTGCGCCCTCACCACCAGCCCCGGAGCCCGCACCTTCTACGACCAGCACCGCGCCGCCGGCGACCTGCACCACCAAGCACTACGCACCCTGGGCAACCGCCTCGTCGGCATCCTGGACGGCTGCCTCCGCCACCACAGCACCTACAGCGAACACACCGCCTGGGCCCACCGCGAAACCAACCCCGACACCCAAGCAGCTTGACAACTTACGGTCCTGGGATGTCTAACCTGATCGTCTCTACTCGTTTAGCCGCGAGGACTCCGCAGGTCTAGCCGACTTGATGACGTCGTCGTGGTGTGAACGGATCGCTGCGGTCAGTGTGGGGTGTTCTTGATCGCCGATCTTGGACTCAATGTGCTGAGGTTCGGACCGCGCGTTAGTGAGTTCCGGTGGCGTGGCAAGTAACGCAGCAAATTCTACGAGACCAATCCGTTATCGAATTCGGAAGTGACTTCGGATAAAATTGTCGGTTGGTTGGGTAAACACGGTGAGGGGTTTGCGGTGCGTTTGCGTACTTTGGCGGCGTTTTCGATGACGTTGGGAATTCTCGCAGCAACGATCGGGTTCGCGGGTCCGGCTTCGGCCGCGCCTGCGGTCTGGGTGATGCCGGACGTGCGAGGGGACGTGCTGAAAAGGGCGATGAATACGGTTCAGGAAGTCACCCCGGCGAAGTTGGACATTAGACTCATCGACAGGAGAAATGGCCAAGATGTGCACAACCAGACGAACTGGTCGGTATGCAGCCAGTCCCCGGGGCCGGGTAGGGCGATTAACCAAAAGACGAAGAGAGTGTACCTCTACGTGAAGCGGTTCAAGCAAAAAAGTTGCTGGTCGTAGCGTTGTCTTGCCAAAGGTCTGCGATGGACAGTTCGGCGCCGCGCAACATTCGGCGTAGCAGGGGCAGGCTCAGGCCGATGACGTTGGATGGGTCGCCCTCGATTCGCTCGATGAACCAGCCTCCCTGGCCGTCCAGCGTGAATGCCCCCGCGACGGAGACCGGCTCGCCGCTGGCGACATAGGCAGCTAACTCGGCCTCGGTCGGTCGGCCGAAATGAACTATGGTGCTGCCCGTTTCGCCCTCCGTATGGCAGACGACACCCGCCGAGACGCGCAGCATCACGTGCCCGGTGAGCAGGTGGCCGACCGACCCCGCCAGCGACTGCCACTGTAGGCGCGTGGCATCGGCAGTGCCCGGCTTCCCGTACAGCTCGCCGTCGCGATACAGCATCGAATCGCAACCGAGGACCACGCAGTCAACAGCTACATTCTCTGGCAGCAGTGCGGCGACGCTGACGGCCTTGGCATGGGCCAGCTTGACCACTACAGCTTCGGGTGGCAGATCCGGATCAAGCGAGGCGATCAGCGCGTCCTCGTCAACGTCTGAGACGACGACCAGCGGGTCGATACCGGCTTGTCGCAAAACCCGCAGCCGGCCTGAGGACGCTGAGCCTAGGACGACGCGGGTCATAATTGCTCGTCGTCGCGCAAGGGGCTCACCAGCGCGTTCTGGTTGTTGCCCAAGCGGCTCCTTCTATCCCCATGTCGAAATACACAATAAGTATGGGGTCTAGCACAACATTAATAACTGCCGGAATAATTAAAACGACCATAGATATCTTAGGGTAACCTTCTGCTCGAAT
>JBMYXJ010000348.1:0-3998 GCA_049608285.1 Mycobacterium sp.
CTCACCCGATTTGATCTCGATCGGCGACGTGCAGAAGCGGAAGACGATGCGGCGACTGGCGCCGCTGGGTGGCTTTTCTGCGTAGCCGCGCAGGACCTTGATGTTGTTGCGCACCGTCTTTCCGGCCGCCTCGAGATCGTCGTCGGTGATGTCGGCGAGATCCGCGGGGTCAACGATGACGTCGACGTCGTTGAGACTCTCCAGAGTGCCGAGCTCACGCAGCTCCAGCGTGGTGAACGGGGCCTGCAGTGGACCGCGTCTGCCGATAATCAGCACTTCCTGCACGCCGCGGGCCTGCAGCGAGCTCAATGCGTGGTCGGCTATGTCGGTGCCCGCCAGTGCGACAGGGTCGCTGACAAGGATGCGCGCCACATCCATTGCGACGTTGCCGTTGCCCACCACAACTGCGCGATGGCCCGAGACGTCTGGTGCCAGCTGCGCGAAATTGGGGTGCGCGTTGTACCAGCCGACGAAGTCGACCGCAGACACGCTGCCCGGGAGATCCTCGCCCGCGATGTTCAGCGACCGATCGGATTGGGCGCCGACGGCGTAAACGACGGCGTCGTAGCGCTCGGCCAGCTCGGCTGGTTGTACGTGGCGGCCGACCTCGATGTTGCCGAAGAACCGAAACCGCGGATCCGTCGCAGTCGTTTCGAACTTGGAGCTGATCGACTTGATCTTCGGATGGTCCGGAGCAACCCCCGAACGCACCAGACCCCATGGGGTCGGGAGCATCTCCAGCATGTCGATGTGCACGTCGCGATCTTCGTCAGCGGCGAACTTCTGCAAGGAAGCGGCAGCGAAGTAACCCGAAGGTCCTGAGCCGACGATGGCCACGTAGTACGGCCGCGTTGGTTGCATGTGCGCTACCTTCTGTTGCTGTCCGGTCGCGTTCAAGGGGCTGGCGCGACGACGCCGAACGGGGTTTCACCCCGATGCTAGATCGAGTCGGGCGCTATTGACGGCGGACGTGGGAGAAATCTTCTCCGCTGTTTCGTGCCAGGCAGCGACGGCCGCAAAGATCGGCGAGGTGAGTACCCTGAACTCCCGTGGATCCTGACCGTCAAGCCGATATCGCCACCCTGGACTCCACGCTCACCACTGTGGAGCGTGTGCTCGATGTCGAGGGACTTCGTGGTCGCATCGAAAAGCTCGAGCAGGAGGCTTCTGACCCGAACCTGTGGGATGACCAGTCGCGCGCCCAGAAAGTCACCAGCGAGCTGTCGCACACCCAGGGCGAACTTCGGCGGGTCGAGGAGCTGCGCGGGCGACTGGAGGATCTGCCGGTGCTCTACGAACTCGCAGCCGAAGAGGGCGGGGCCGGTGGCGCGGAGTCTGTGGCAGCCACGGAAGCCCTGGCTGAGGCTGACAGCGAGTTCAAGCAGCTGCGTGAGGACATCGAGGCGATGGAGGTCCGCACCCTTCTCGCCGGTGAATACGACGAGCGCGAGGCGCTGGTCAACATCCGCTCCGGCGCTGGCGGCGTGGATGCCGCGGACTGGGCCGAGATGCTGATGCGGATGTATATCCGCTGGGCCGAGCAACACAAGTACGCGGTCGAGGTGTTCGATACCTCCTACGCGGAGGAGGCTGGAATCAAGAGTGCGACCTTCGTGGTGCACGCGCCGTTTGCGTACGGCACCCTCTCGGTCGAGCAAGGCACCCACCGGCTGGTACGGATTAGCCCCTTCGACAATCAGGGTCGGCGTCAGACATCGTTCGCCGAAGTCGAGGTGCTGCCCGTGACCGAGACCACCGATCACATCGATATCCCAGACGCCGACGTGCGGGTGGATGTCTACCGGTCCAGCGGCCCCGGTGGTCAATCGGTGAACACCACAGACTCCGCGGTTCGATTGACCCACGTCCCGACCGGCATCGTTGTCACCTGCCAGAATGAGAAGTCGCAGTTGCAGAACAAGGTGTCGGCGATGCGCGTGCTTCAGGCAAAATTATTGGAACGCAAGCGTTTTGAAGAGCGGGCCGAGATGGACGCGCTGAAGGGCGACGGCGGAAGCTCCTGGGGTAACCAGATGCGTTCCTACGTGTTGCACCCCTACCAGATGGTGAAGGATCTGCGCACCGAGTACGAGGTCGGAAATCCAGCAACGGTGCTGGATGGTGACATCGACGGCTTCCTGGAAGCCGGCATCCGGTGGCGCAACAGAAAAGATGACGACTAGCTCCCTACTTGCATTCGACGCCGCCGAGCGCTGGCGTGGCTTCTGGCGCGGTGACATCGGCAACTGGATTCTTGACCGCGGTGTGCAGATCGCGCTGCTGCTGATCGGCGCACTGATTGCTGCCAGGTTCATCAGCTGGGCGGCCCGCAGGATCGTCCGGCGGATCGACGCCGAGTACGAGGGAAGCGATCAGTTGGTGCGTTCTGAGAGGGCCAAACACCGCCAGGCGGTGGCTTCGGTGATCTCGTGGGTATCGATCGCGCTGCTGTTCGTCATCGTGGCGGTGCAGGTGACCTACATCGTCGATATCCCGGTCGGATCATTGGTCGCGCCAGCTGCCGTCCTCGGTGCCGCACTGGGTTTCGGCGCACAAAAGCTGGTCCAGGATCTGCTCAGCGGATTCTTCATCATCACCGAGAAGCAGTACGGCTTCGGCGACTTGGTTTCGTTGAGCATGGGGGTGTCCCAGGATTCGGTCGGGACGGTCGAGGACGTTACGTTGCGGGTGACCAAGCTGCGCACCGCCGAAGGCGAGATGTACACCATCCCCAACGGGAACATCGTCAGATCGCTGAACCTATCCAAGGACTGGGCACGTGCGGTCATCGATATCCCAGTTCCGGCATCGGCGGACCTCAGCCGCGTCAACGAGTTGCTGCACGAGGTTGCCCAGAAGGCGATGGAAGACGCAGAACTTGCCGATCTCCTGCTCGACGCCCCTCAGCTCATGGGCGTGGAGAGCATCGAACTCGACACCGTGAATCTGCGAATGGTGGCGCGCACGCTGCCCGGTAAACAGTTCGAGGTCGGCCGGCGGCTTCGCGTACTCGTGATCGCCGCGTTGCGCGGCAGCGGCATCGTTGCGCCCGCCGATGGCTCGATGCCCGTGGTGGATGTGATCGCTCCTTCGGCGACCACCAGCACGAAGGAAAATTCACAGTGACAGTCCGGGCAGCGGTGACATCCTGGCTCAAGGCCAAGCTGGGCCGGATACGCGTGTCGACCGTGGCCTTGATTGCGGTGTTCTCCTTGCTGCTCTGGGTGCACCAGACGTTCCCACCGGAGCGGGAGGCCAACGATGCGCCAGCGCCCGCAGTCGTGCCACCGGGTTTCGTACCCGACCCCGAGTACACCTGGGTGCCGCGGACGAATGTGCGGACCGCAGCACCCATCTACACCACCACCACACCAACGAGTCCGACCGAGCCGACTTCGCCCAGTGCGACAACAACCCCGACCGATTCTCCCGGGCCCACGCCGACCAGCCCGGCGACCGGGCGCAACCCTGTCGGGTCGCAACCGCCAGGCCCGCCGACCGGCACGTCTACCCCGCCGAAGCCGCCCGCCCGAAACACCACGTCGGCAGGTCCGACGACGCCAACCACCGTGCCAGCGCGGTAATGCCGAGGTAATTGGATGTCCTCCCGCTACACTGGCGTGCCGTGATGATCACCCTCGACAATGTGTCTAAGCAGTACAAGTCGTCGGCACGTCCAGCGCTCGACAACATCTCGGTCAAGATCGACAAGGGTGAGTTCGTATTCCTCATCGGGCCCTCCGGGTCGGGCAAGTCCACGTTCATGCGTCTGCTGCTGGCCGAGGAGCAGCCTTCGTCGGGGGACATCCGGGTGTCTAAGTTCCATCTGAACAAGCTGCCTGGCCGCCAGGTTGCCTCGCTGCGGCAGGTCTTGGGCTGCGTTTTTCTAATAAAAATCATAATATGATAGAGACACTTTCCAATGTAGATATCCATGCTAATTTACTGAATGATAAAATGAAATTTGAGTTTAGCAATTTTCAATTAAAAGATGGAAA
>JBMYXJ010000349.1:0-3996 GCA_049608285.1 Mycobacterium sp.
CCTGCCAGCGCATACCCCTCAACGGCGGCGATGACGGGCTTGCGCGGTGGACGCTCGGTGAAACCGATCCCACGGCCCGGGATGGCGGGCACCTCGCCCCCCATGAAGGCCTTCAGGTCCATTCCTGCGCAGAAGTTGCCGCCGGCACCGGTCACAATCGCCGCTGACAATCCGGCGGTGTCGTCGAGTTCGTCCATCGCGTCGGCGAGCCCTCTGGCTACCGCGAGGTTGAACGCGTTGCGCACCTCGGGCCGATTGATGGTGATGACCATTACCCGATCGTGGTGTTCTACGAGAATTTCCTCTGACACTGTCTCCCTTTCACTTGTCGCCCTTATTCTTTCGCGCGCTATCGCCGGATAACCTTGGAACCCCCGCTAATCAAAGCCCACCGTATCGAGTGGAAGGACGGTGGAACGGCAGCGGGTCATTCCAACACACCGCGGCTGGTCAGATGTTCGATCAGCGGTACTGCGCCCGCGACCAGATGTTGTGACATCGCGGTTCGCGCCAGCTCCTGGTCGCGTCCCGCCAGCGCATCGAGCAATCGACGGTGATGTCGGTTGGACTCGTCGGGCCAGCCGGCGATCGTCGGGAACACCGACTCCGGTGCATACCGAGTAACCTGCGACATCAGTTGCGCCAGCTTGGGTGAGTCCGCTGCGACGTTGATCGCCCGATGGAACTCGTGGTTCAGCCGCACCGCCCGTTCGCCATCATCGGCGGCGTAGGCGGCCTCCAGGTCGCTTTGGATACTTGCCAGCTCTTCGAGCTGAACGTCGGTGATACCGGCTGCGGCCCTGGCCGCGAGCTCACCGCCGAGGTAGGCCTGCACATCTGAGACGTCGGCGATATCGCGAACCGTGACCGGCCGCACCACGAAACCGCGTCGTGGTTGCTGCTCAAGCAGTCCTTCGGCCTTGAGCTCGACCAGGGCCTCCCGAACCGGGGTTACGCTGATGCCCAACCCGTCGGCCAGCTGGTCGAGCCGCACATACGTTCCAGCGGCATAGGTTCCGTCGAAGATCCGCCGTCGAACAATCCTCGCCACGTCTTCAGCCAGTTGCGGCCGAGCGGCGAAATCAGGGACGCTCATCACATCAAACCCGGTAGTCCGCCAGCAATCGCTTGCTGATGATGTTTTTCTGGATCTCGCTGGTGCCCTCCCCGATCAACAGGAACGGGGCATCCCGCATCAGCCGCTCGATCTCGTACTCTTTCGAGTACCCGTACCCGCCGTGAATCCGGAAACTCTGCTGGGTTACTTCGGCGCAGACCTCGCTGGCAAAGTACTTCGCCATACCGGCGGCCACATCGTTGCGGTCCCCGGAATCCTTCAGCCGCGCTGCGTTAACCATCATCAGATGTGCGGCCTCAACTTTGGTTGCCATCTCGGCCAATTGGAATGCGATGGCCTGGTGCTCGGCGATGGGTTTGCCAAACGTGCTGCGCTGCTGGGCATAGCGGACGGCCAGCTCGAATGCCCTGATGCCGACGCCGCAGGCTCGGGCGGACACATTGACGCGGCCGACCTCCACGCCGTCCATCATCTGGAAGAACCCCTGCCCCGGGGCCTCACCGAGGATCTGGGCGGCCTTGGCGCGGTAGCCATCAAAGATCAGTTCGGTGGTATCGATACCCTTGTATCCGAGCTTGTCGAGCTTGCCGGGGATCGTTAGTCCGGGCACGACTTCACCGAATCCGGTCGGCTTCTCGACCAGGAACGCGGTCAGATTGCGGTGCGGTTTTTCAGCACCTTCGTCGGTTCGCACGAGGGTTGCGACCAGCGTCGAACTACCCCCGTTGGTCAGCCACATCTTCTGGCCATCGATGCTGTAGGTACCGTCACCATTGTCCTTGGCCCTGGTGCGGATCGCAGCCACGTCCGAACCGAGCTCGGGCTCCGACATCGAAAAGGCGCCGCGGGTCTCACCGGTCGCCATCTTCGGCAGGTAGTAACGCTTCTGCTCGTCGGTGCCGTGCTGGCGGATCATGTGGGCGACGATGAAGTGGGTGTTGATGACGCCGGACACACTCATCCAGCCGCGAGCCAACTCTTCGACGCAGAGGGCATAGGTGAGCAGTGACTCGCCCAGTCCGCCGTATTCCTGCGGGATCATCAACCCGAACAAGCCCATCTCGCGCATCGCATCCACGATCGCCTGTGGGTAGGCGTCGGCGTGCTCGAGCTCCCTAGCGCTCGGGATCACTTCTTTGTCAACGAATTGCCGCACAGTGGAGACGATCTCGGCCTGGAAATCGCTGAGCCCCAATGTCTGCGCCAGTTTGGTCACGCGCTTACCCTTTCGAAGACGGCCGCAAGGCCCTGTCCGCCGCCGATGCACATCGTCTCCAGGCCGTAGCGGCCACCGCGGCGATCAAGTTCACGCGCCAGCGTTGCGAGCATCCGGCCCCCGGTCGCTCCGACCGGGTGACCGAGCGAGATCCCCGAGCCGTGCACATTGGTGCGTTCCAAATCTGCTGTGCTGAAATCCCATTCGCGCATACATGCCAGGGCCTGGGCGGCGAACGCCTCGTTGAGCTCGATAAGGTCCATGTCGTCGAGCTTCAGTCCAGCCTTACTCAGAGCGACAGCGGTAGCGGGCACCGGGCCGATGCCCATGATGTCCGGGGCGACCCCTGCCACCCCCCAGGACACCAGTTTCACCAGCGGTGCCAGGCCGAGTTCAGCAGCCTTCTCTGGAGTGGTAACCAGGCACATCGACGCGGCATCGTTCTGGCCACTGGAGTTTCCCGCGGTCACGGTGGCACCCGGATCATCCTTACCCAGAATTGGTTTGAGCTTGGCGAGTGACTCCATCGACGTGTCGGCGCGGGGGTGTTCGTCGACGGCGAGCACCGTGTCCTGGCCGCGCGAGGATACCGTTACCGGAATGATCATCGCGGCCAGCAGCCCGTCGGTCTGAGCGGCGACGGCGCGACGGTGCGACAACACGGCCAGCTCATCCTGCTCGGCGCGCGGAATCGAATAGCGCCTCCGCAGGTTCTCGGCCGTCTCAAGCATGCCGCCGGGCACCGGGTAATTCCTGCCGCCGGCAGTCGTTCTGCCGCGAGCCAGCGCGTCGTGTACTTCCACACCGCCTCGTGCGCCTCCCCAACGCATATCGGTCGAATGGAAGACCACGTTGCTCATCGACTCGGCGCCACCAGCGGCGACAACTTCGTTATCGCCACTTGCCACTTGCATGCATGCCTGGATCACCGCCTGGAGGCCAGAGCCGCAGCGGCGATCGACTTGCATTCCGGGCACGGTCGCGGGCAATCCCGCATCGAGGGCGATCACCCGGCCAATAGCCGGTGCCTCCATGCTCGGATAGCAGTGCCCCACAACCACGTCCTCCAGCGAATCGGCCGCGATGCCCGTTCGCTCGAGTAGCCCCCTCAGCGCGGCGACCCCGAGATCGACCGCGGTCAGTGATTTGAACATGCCGCCGTAGCGGCCGATCGGGGTACGGACGGCTTCGCAGATGACGGCCGCACGCATCACAGATGCCGTCCGCCGGTGACTTCCATGACCGTGCCGGTCATGTACGACGACAGGTCCGATGCCAGAAAGAGCGCCACGTTGGCGACCTCGCCCGGCTCGCCGGCGCGGCCCATCGGGACTTCGGCCACTTTGGAATCCCAGATGCGTTGCGGCATAGCCTCCGTCATCGCCGAGCGGATCAGGCCGGGCTGGATGGCGTTGACCCGCACTCCCAGATAGGCAAGCTCCTTGGAGGCGGCCTTGGTCATCCCGACGATGCCGGCCTTGGCCGCTGAGTAGTTAGTCTGTCCGACCATCCCGACTTTTCCCGAGATCGACGACATGTTGACGATCGCCCCTCGCTTGGCCTCCCGCATCACAGCAGCAGCTGCACGCAAGCCGTTCCAGGTGCCCTTCAGGTGCACAGCGATCACGTGATCGAACTGCTCCTCGGTCATCTTGCGCAGCGTGGCATCGCGGGTGATGCCCGCGTTGTTCACCATGATGTC
>JBMYXJ010000350.1:0-3993 GCA_049608285.1 Mycobacterium sp.
GCCGGTGTTCATCACCTTCGATGTCAGCCCCAGCGATACCGGGCCCGGCATCCTGCTCGGGTTCACCGACGCGCGCATGTTCGATCCGCTATCAGAACCGCAGCGACGCGAAGTCGCGCTGTCCGGTTTCGCCGCACTGTTCGGCGACGCCGCCTCGAACCCAATCGACTATGTCGACCATTGTTGGGGCACAGAGGAATTTGCCCCCGGCGGGCCGACCGCAGCAGTACCGCCCGGCTCCTGGACGACCTACGGTCGGTGGGTGCGCTCGCCGGTGGACTCCATTTTCTGGGCGGGCACCGAAACCGCCGACGAATGGACCGGCTTCCTGGACGGGGCGGTGCGCTCGGGCATTCGCGCGGCCGGCGAGGCGCATCAGGAGCTGATGCGACGCTCCTGATTCACCGAGTCGATCAACCATCGCAGTTGTCCGTTGACATCGGCGGGCCGCTCGAGGATCGCGCAATGCCCACCAGGGAGCTCCACCAACCTGGCCAGATTCGGCGCACTCGCCGCGATCCGACGGGATGAGGTCATCGGCAGCAGGCGGTCCTTCTGGCTCCCGATCACCAGTGTCGGGACGGTCAGATTCTTCAAGTCGATGTGTTCCGGACCGAGATGGTCGACCAAGACTCGGATCCAGCCTCCGCGCCCCGGCGATGGGGTGCCGTTGAATAACTCAAGGACGAAATCCACGATGGCGGGGTCGGCATCACGCCCGACCGCCAGGGTTGACGCGAAGCGACGCGTCGGAATGTCGGCTCCCCGCACTAGCGGCGCCGCGCCGAAGATCTTCAGCAGCGACCCTGCCGCGAGGACCCGCGCGTCTGCTGCCCGCGCAGGCACGGGTAGCAGCTTGATGTTGCGCAGCAGGTCACCGGTCGTGGTGTTGATCAGCGCCACCGCCTCGGCACATTGCGCGACGCGGTGCGGATATCGCTCAGACCACGAGCTGATCGCGATGCCGCCCATCGAGTGTCCCGCGATGATGGCCCGCTCCCCTGGTTCCAACGTCGCGTCGAGCACGGCGTCTAGATCGGCGGCCAGGTAGTCCAGGCTGTAGCCGCCCGGGTGCGCGGGCACCGAACTACGGCCGTGGCCACGGTGGTCATATGCGATTACCCGGTAGTGCTCGGCCAGGTCAGCGATCTGATAAGCCCAGACCCGCAACGCGCAGGTGATGCCGTGCGCAAGCACGACCGGGGGGCCGTCCGGCCGGCCGAACACCTCGGCGTGGAGTCGCACGCCGTCCTTGGACCGCACATCCACGACCCGCCCCTGGGGCAGGGCCTGGGCTGGGGCGAATGCACCCCGAGCTCGGGTGCTACCACCTCGTGCCATCAGCGCTCCTATGCAATCGCTGGGGCGGCCACTCTGCCGCCGAGCTGACTGTACCGCCGCGGACCACCGGAGAGTGCTGACTACGCTGCAGTGATATCGATTTGCGACAACGTCAGGGAGGCCGCGATGCGTGCGATACAGATAGCCGAGCTCAAGGGGCCGCAGGCCGCGGCGGTGGTGGAGATCGAAGAACCCACCAGCGTTGACGGCACTGTCGTGGTCGACGTACATGCAGCCGGGGTGGCGTTTCCCGATGCGCTGCAGTCCCGCGGGCTCTATCAGTACAAGCCGGCCCTGCCCTACACCCCAGGCGCGGAGATTGCGGGCGTCGTTCGCAGCGCACCCGACGACGCACACGTTCAGCCCGGCGACCGGGTGGCTGGGCTGACGATGCTGTGCGGAGCGATGGCTGAGGTTGTTGCATTGAGTCCCGAGAACCTCTTCAAGCTGCCGGATTCGGTGTCGTTCGAGTCGGGAGCTGGCCTGCTGTTCAATGATCTGACAGTGCACTTCGCATTGCGGAACCGCGGCCGACTCCAGGGCGGTGAGACGGTGCTCGTCCACGGCGCCGCAGGTGGTGTGGGAACCTCCAGCCTGAGGTTGGCGCTCCCGCTGGGCGCGTCCCGGGTGATCGCCGTGGTCAGCAGCGAGGACAAGGTCGCCGTCGCTCGAGCGGCCGGAGCAACCGATATGGTGTTGGCCGACGGCTTCAAGGATGCGGTGAAAGCGCTGACCGATGGCCGCGGTGTGGACATCGTCGTCGACCCGGTCGGCGGCGATAGATTCACCGATTCGCTGCGTTCGCTGGCCCCGGGCGGCCGGTTGCTCGTCATCGGGTTCACCGGTGGTGAGATTCCGACGATCAAGGTGAACCGGCTGCTGCTCAACAACATCGATGCCGTCGGTGTCGGCTGGGGCTCCTGGATCCTGCGCCACCCTGGCTATCTGCAGGAGCAATGGGCCGAGTTGGAACCGCTGCTGGCAGCCGGTGCAGTGCCGGCGCCCCACCCGGTTGTGTATCCGCTCGAGCGAGCGGGCGAGGCCATCGCCTCCCTGGAGGATCGGTCCGCCAAAGGCAAAGTCGTCGTCTCGCTGCGTTGATGGGACTTACGGTCATTCGCCGCTGAGGGGAATATCACAAGACAAATCTCTTGTAGACCAGGAGAATTCGGGCCTAATCTACTAACAGAGACTATGAAGCTGCGCAGCGGCGCGTCAGCAATCCCCTTGCGGCGAACCGGAGATGCGTCATGCAGACCAAAGAGCAAGCAGCTCGGTTTGAGCGACGGGTCGCCGAACTCTACTCATCAGATAGACAATTCGCCGCCGCCCAACCCAACCCCTCGGTCACCGCGGCGGCGCAGCAACCTGACTTGGGTCTACCTCAAATTGTCAGCAGCGTTCTCACGGGGTATGCGTCGCGCCCCGCGCTCGCGCAACGCGCCGTCGAGTTTATCCGCGACCCACAGACAGGTCGTCGCATCGCCCGGCTGCTGCCGGCATTCGAGACCATTACCTACGCGCAGCTGCAGACCCGAGTGGAGGCCGTTTCTCGCGCCTGGATCGACCTCCCGGTCAACCCGGGCGACCGCGTCGCCATCCTCGGGTTCACCAGCCTCGACTACACGACCATCGACCTCGCCCTGATGCAGTTGGGCGCGGTGGCGGTACCGCTGCAGACCAACACGCCGATTGATCGGATTCGGCCCGTGCTCGCAGAGATCGAGCCGAGGCTCATCGCGTCGAGCGTCGCTCATCTCGACGAGGCCGTGCAGGCAGTGTTGAGTGGGCCGCCACCAGCCCGATTGGTGGTCTTCGACTTTCATCCCGAGGTTGACGAGGATCGGGAGGCACTTGCGGTCGCTACCGCACGTTTAGCCGAAGCAAATAGCCCCGCGGCAGTCAGCACCCTTGCCGACGACATCTCATGGGGAGCCAGTGCCCCGCCGATCGAAGCTCGTGTCGAGGATAGGGACGATCCGCTGGCACTGCTGCTTTACACATCAGGAAGCACCGGCGCACCGAAAGGCGTGATGTACCCGCAGGGCCGGATTGCCGAGCTGTGGTGCGGGGGCTCGACATACTGGGATGAGAAGCATCGCGATCATCCGGCCATCATCTTGAATATCATGCCAATGAGCCACATCATGGGGCGTCAGGCTCTTTACGGATCGCTGAGCACCGGTGGCACTGTGTATTTCGCTGCGCGGTCCGACCTATCCACTTTTTTCGAAGACCTGGCCCTCGTACGACCGACTCAGTTGGTCCTGGTGCCAAGGGTCTGGGACATGATCTCTACCCGAGTCCAAAGCCAGCTCGACCGATGCGCGCATGACGACGGATGCACACTCGACGACGGATGCACACTTGACGACGGATGCACACTTGACGACGGAGACCGCGCCACCCTCGAGGCCGAAGTTCTAGAACGCGAACGACACACGTTGTTGGGCGGACGTTTCGTCAATGCGTTGACCGGATCGGCACCAATGTCGCCCGAGCTCAAGGAGTGGACGGAGTCGTTCCTCGAGATTCACCTTCTGGAGGGTTACGGCTCCACCGAGGCGGGTTCGGTCATCGTCGATGGGCAGATTCGGCGTCCACCGGTCACCGACTACAAATTGGTGGATGTCGCGGATCTGGGCTACTTCA
>JBMYXJ010000351.1:0-3992 GCA_049608285.1 Mycobacterium sp.
CAGATTTGAAAACGATTTGGTACTCATCGCTTTCGGTCGAAACCGACACATTCGCCGTGCGGGAAAGGCTCTTCCATTTCAACCAATTCCTAGACAACCTCGAAAAATCAGCCATCAACCCGAATCTCCTCTATCACGTCGAATCCAACTAGGTCCTCAATCTTTCCCCAACTATCGTCCGGGCCAAAGATTCGGTACTGGATCCCTCCGCCGGGTTGGTGGAACCAGGGCGCCACCTCTGACTGTTCAATACGCCAGCCTGGCGGGAGATTCGACAGGTCCCCGACAACATACTTGTAGTACGGTTTTTCGGCGCTGCTTCCGGGTAGCGCGCGTTCGGCGAAGGGTGTCCCCTCCGGGGATAGCCACGCGCCGCCGGGGTGGCCGAACCGGTCGATGACGGTGCCTTCGGCTATGTGGGCGTTGTCGATGATGGTGCCGGGTACTGCGTAGGGCTTACTCGGCAGGTCCGCATCGGGATAGCGGGGGTACCCGTCGTCGGGTCTGGTGAACTCCGGGCCAAGGTCTTTTGGTGTGTAGTCCTCGAACATAGGTGAGTCCCTGGGTAGCGGATCTGGCGGCGGGCTACCCGGGGCGACGTAGTGGTGACCCGGCGGAGCAGGGGGATCCACTGCGGCCGGCGGAACATGCGGTGTGTGGTCGCTTGGCCCTGAGGGGGAATCCACGTCGGCCGGAACATGCGAAGCATGCCCACTTGCCCCTGAGGGGGGATGGGGAATGTCGGGACGCGCGGCACCGCCTGCTGCTGGGGCGAGATCGTCGGCTCGGCCGGCCCCGCCAGAAGTCCCCGGGTCACCGGTTGCCCGTGTAGGCGAACTCCCCGAGCTCTCCGAGCGCGCTCCCGTTCCTGCCGGGTCGTCTGGTTGACCCGGTTGCGTGACGGGTGTGCGTTGGCCGGGTCCTGGTTCGGCACCCGGGATATGCGGCCGCCCGCCTGGCGCTGACGGGGTGGACTCACCCACCCGTGCGGGGCCTGCAACGGACGGTGCGTCGGGGCGCGATGGTATCGCCGCGGGCTTCAGCGGCGGCACCTCTGCAGCGATCCCGGCGCCAGGAACACCCCGTGTCCAGGGTCTGATCTCGCCGAGCTGAGGTAGTCGCCCCTCGTCGAGGATCCGTCTGGTCACGTTCAATCCCTTGGCGACGCTTCCGGTCTTCGACAGTGGCCCGCCCGGCACGAACAGCGATCCGATGTTGAATGCGGCCTCACCGGCGGCGCGACCGGGATGCTCCCCGGACCATTGGTCCCAGGCCACGAACTCCTTGCCCATGTTGGCCAGGACGGCGGGCACGATCGAGGGATCCTGAACCACTGATGCAGCCAGCTCCGCCATGCCCGTCCAGGTGTCGGGGTCGAAGAGCGCCACCGCACCCGACACCGTGCCGATCAAGCCGGTGAGCGCACCCACGTGCACGTCGGTCAAGAAGGTGATGTCGTCGGCCAAGGCAGTGCCGAGTACGGGGCCGAAGTGCTCGACCAGGATGGGGCGGATCCATTTCTGGAAGGCAGTGGCCAGCTCCCCGATAGTGTTGGCGAGTTCTTCCAGCAGCTCGCCAATCGCTTTGACCTGGCGGTGGAGATTACTCAGCACCGTGCCGATGTCGCGGGCGACTTCACGCAGAAGGTTGTCGCCCTCGCCAGTCAGCAGTCCGGTCACGGTGTCCCACAGCCCAGCAAGCGATATCCGATCCAACAACCGCCGGATGGCGTCCTGGGTCTGTTGCACCGTGCTGGCGAAGTCCGAAACTGACTGCGCCACCGTCGAAGCCACCTCAGCTAGGGACGAGATGGCATCGCCGAGACGTGTGACCGCCGACGCCATCGCATCCCGCTCGGGGACAGACTGCCTGCCCGCCACAGATCCGACCTCGGTCAGTTGCGGTTCGATCAGGGCGAAACCGGTGGCGAAGTTGCGCCACTGCGCCGCAGTCAGCCCCATCAACGCCGAATGTCCCGACGGCCAGACCGCGCCGAATCCCGCGAACTGTCCTAAGGACACAGCTTGTAGAAAGGGTTCGACCCAGCGCCACATCCCCGGCGGCGGCACAACGACGCCGTTAGGCCCTGGAGGGACATGCGCAGGCAGTGTCTTACTGGGTTGACCACTCACCCTGGCGGTGGGGCCCGAACCCCCAATCGTCGATACATCGTCGGCGTTCTGGTAATTGACCCCCGTCGCTTCCAGCAACAGGCCCACCGAGGTGAAGGCATCAGTAGCATCGGCGATGGCTTCGGCGAACGCCTGGGCCTGGTGGCCGTACTTCAAACCGAAGTTCAGCCCCGCCGGATCGGTACCGGAGGCGATCCCACTGGCCAGGGCCCCGCCCAGGGCCTCAGAGAGCCTGCCAAGCTGGGCCCCGACAGCGGCTGTCTGCCGACCAGCCGCAATCAGGGCCAGCGGCTCAACCTCGATACGCATGCGCGTCGACGGCTCGGCAACCAGCCGGGGCGGTCAGGCCTGCCACATCTCACCATTCTTGGCCACAGCAGACGCATAGTTCGCGCGCGCTTGCCCGGCGATCTTCCGCAGCGACGATAACGCCTCCTCCATCCGGATGGCGCCGTCCTCCCACATCTGCTGAGCCTGAGCTTGAGCATCAGAGCCACCGCCGTGCCACGAGGCCCGGAGACCGGCCATGGTGTGGCCGACATCGTCAAGGCACTCCTTGACTTGCTGATCGAACTCGCCCATATGTTCAATCGCGGAACGCAACGCGTCGAGGTCCACAACGAGCATCGCCATCGCCCCCTACTCGCCGGTCCGCATCGTGGAATCCAGCGCCTCGCCGGACTGCGTGTCTGTCTTGGCGTACTCGTTGGCGGCCAGCGACAACAGCTCCGACATCGTCTGCAAGCCGCGAACCACCTGTCCGGCCCCGTCATGCCACTGTTCCCACGCCTTGCTGTAGGCAGAGGCAGCGGAACCTCTCCAGCCCGACCCCAGCAGGTCCTGGGTTTCCAAGTCCATACTGGACAATCCGTCCTGCAGCCGTTGCCCCGCGTCCCCCAAGCGTGCCGCGGCCGCGTGTAGCTCCGAGACGACAACCTCGACAGAATTCGTCATCTCACTCCTCACGTCGCTGGCCGTCCACTTCCGGGTAACAGCTTATTCGCCCCTCAAGGGGGGTCAGCGCGGCATTTGCTGCGATCTGGGTCACCTGGCTAGGTGAGCTAACCCCGGGGCTCGGGACCCCGCACTACGCCGCTGGGCTTTCGAGCGCCTCGGCGAGAATGCGGTGCTGGTGTTGCCAGTACACCCAGTCGGCGATAGCGGCCCGTTGTGCGGCGAACTCGGGTTCGACCTGAGCCCTGTACAGCGCCGATTCCATCGCTTGAGCTGAATAGGTCGACAGCGCCTCAAGATGAACGCCCACCCGTGCCGTCGTCGCACTCATGAGCGGCTTGGAAACCTCGAACCAGGACACCGCCAAATCGTCCTTGGGTGCGCTGATCTCCGCTTGAGCAGCTGGCAGAAGCTCCGTCAGACCGTCATCACTTGTTGCGGCGAGCTTGGCAGCAGAGTCCGGCGCCAGTACCTCCAACCTGGTGCGGCCCTGCATCCTGCCATCGTCGGGCATATCGTCGGGTTGCAGGATGCTCGTGGCGACTCCCGGATCAAACCCCTGGAGCTGTTCGGCGGTCGCGATCACCAAGCGCAGATGTTCATCCCGATGCCGCGCCCAACCTTGCAGCGCAAGAATCGGGTAGGTAGCCCACCGGGCGCGCTCGAGGACCGGAATGGATTCTTCGGCGGTGGCCATGTGAACGTGTTCTGGCAGAAGCACATTCGCCGGGATATACCCGATACCGTAACTGTTGGCGACGATAATGCTGCCTTCAGTGGTGATTGCCGTCACCCAATAGAATCCGAAGTCCGAGTTCCCGACGTTGAGCGCTGCGGCGATCCGGCGAGCCCGCTGGGTCGGGTCACTGCCCCCATGCAGACGGCGAAGTGCTCCCGCCGAAGCAG
>JBMYXJ010000352.1:0-3984 GCA_049608285.1 Mycobacterium sp.
AGCAGTTCGCCCCCGATGCCGATGTGGCGTGCCTATCTGACGCGATCTGCGATCCGGGTGCGGCCACGGCATATTCACCAACCGGGCACCGCAGGATCGTGGCGCTTGGCCGCGAACTGACGGCGGTGCGCAGCCAGCTAGACAACCCGTTGCCGGATCTGGTCGCCGAGGTGCGCCGTCTGCTCGGCATCGACACCGAAGTCAGGGCCGCCCGGCCCGCGTCGGCGGGATGGTCGGGGACTGAACACCTTGATGCCTTCAATGACGTGGTCGCCGACTTCGCCACCCGGCCCGGGGCCAGGGTTTCGGCACTGCTGGCGTTCCTGGACACGGCCGAGCAGGTCGAGAACGGTCTGGCACCCGCCGAGACCACCGTGGCCGCCGGCCGGGTGCAGATCTTGACGGTGCATGCTGCCAAGGGTCTGGAGTGGCAGATCGTCGCGGTGCCCCACCTGAGCGGACGGGTGTTTCCGTCAACAGCGTCCCCGCGCACGTGGTTGACCGATGCGGCCGATCTGCCTCCGTTGCTGCGCGGCGACCGCGCGACCGTGTCCCAGCATGGCGTCCCAGTGCTCGATTGTTCGACCGTCGGCGACCGCAAAGCGTTGTCGGACAGAATTTCCGAGCACAAGCGCAGCCTCGACCAGCGGCGTACCGATGAGGAGCGCAGGTTACTGTATGTGGCGATCACCCGCGCTGAGTGCACTCTGCTGGCGTCAGGCCATCATTGGGGCTCCACCGAGTCCAAGCCCCGCGGCCCGTCGGATTTCCTTTGTGAACTCAAGGATGTCGTCGACGCGTCGGCCGCCGCGGGAAAGCCATGCGGCACTGTCGAGGTGTGGGCCGATGCCCCCTCCGACGGCGACCCGAACCCGGTGCGCGATCAGGTTATCGAGGCGATGTGGCCGATTGATCCGGCGGCGAGCCGCCGCACCGACGTCGACCGAGGAGCCGAACTGGTGGCGCAGGCGATGTCGGCGGGGGAGCAGGGTGAAACGCCGGCGGATGTGCACGGTTGGACCGCCGACGTCGATGCGCTGCTCGCCGAACGCGAACTCGCCGCGCACGTGCCCACGCCAGCGCTGCCCACGCAGCTGTCGGTGAGCACGCTGGTAGAACTCGGCCGAGATCCCAGCGCCGTAGCCCAGCGGTTGCATCGGCGGCTGCCGCGTCGGCCGGATTCGCAGGCACTGCTGGGAACGGCGTTCCACGAATGGGTACAGCGGTACTTCCAGGCGGAGAAGCTGTTCGATCTCGACGACCTGCCCGGTGCCGTGGATGCCGACCGCGAGCACCGGGGAGAGCTCGAGGAGCTGCAGGCCGCGTTCGCGGAATCCGAGTGGGCAGCACGCACCCCGATCGACGTAGAGGTTCCGTTTGACATGGTAATCGCCGGCAGGGTGGTGCGGGGGCGCATCGACGCGGTGTTCGCTGACGAGAACGGCGAGATCACGGTGGTGGACTGGAAAACCGGTGAACCGCCGTCAACGCCAGAACAACTGCAACACAACGCTGTTCAGCTCGCAGTCTATCGAATCGCTTGGGCTGGCCTGCAAGGCTGTCCGGTTTCATCGGTGCGCGCTGCGTTTCACTACATCCGCTCCGGACAAACCGTCCGTCCCGACATACTACTCAGCTCCGAGGAGGTGGCGGCGTTGATGGATTCACCGGCCGCTTGATCGCCGGCTAGCTTTCGCGGTAGACCTTCAGCGCCTGGACGATCATCGGGATCTGCAACGGCAGCCGGGCCAGAGCGGCCACCCGCATGGGCAGCGGCTTGGCCGGATCCTTGAACCACATACGGGCCATGTTGATGTTGGCGGGGAACACTGCAATGAACAACGCGATGGCCGCCAGCGCGCCGACCCGGCGGGTCTTGGGGACCATCAGCAGACCGCCGACGCCGACTTCAGCGACTCCGGAGGCCAGAGTGTAGGAGCGCTGGCTGCCGGGAAGCTCCGCCGGGACGATCGAGTCGAACGGCTTGGGAGCGACAAAGTGCAGTGCCCCCATCCCGATCAGCCAGGCGCCCATCTTGACGCCACGCGACGACTCAGTGCTCTGATGCAGTTCGGGCTGAGGCGCTGTCATGGTTACATTGTGCGGGTGCGGCAGCCTTCCCTTGTGACGGGCCCCTGTGGCTAAGCGCAGTCTGCGCCGACGGATAAGTCGGTTCGATCAATCGTTGGCCGATCTACCGGTCCACGTTCTCACCGACCGGGTGCAGATCCCCACGATCTCGATCAGCCCTGTGCGGAGAATCACCACTCGGGTTGTCTATGCGCTCCTGGCCCTGTCCGTGGCCGTGATCATCGTCTACCTCGATCGCGACGGCTATCGCGACTCCCAAGGGGCGCCGCTGTCGTTTCTCGACTGCTTGTACTACGCGACGGTGTCCATGTCGACCACGGGGTACGGCGACATCACCCCGGTCACCCCCCAAGCCCGACTGGTCAACGTCCTGGTGATCACTCCGCTGCGGGTCCTCTTCTTGATCGTCCTGATTGGGACCACGGTTGAAACTCTGACCACGCAGTCGCGGCAGGCCTACCAAATCCAGCGATGGAGGAGAAGATTGCGCAACCACATCATCATCGTCGGTTATGGCACCAAGGGCCGGACTGCGGCCGCGGCGATGGTGGGCGACGAGGTCGCGCCCGCTGACATCGTGGTCGTCGACGAGGACACCGCGGCACTTGAGCGAGCCAAGAGCTCTGGCCTGGTCACCGTCCGTGGTAGTGCAACCGACTCCGAAGTGCTGCGGTTGGCCAGCGCTCAACACGCCAAGTCGATCGTCGTGGCCACCAATCGCGACGACACCGCTGTCCTGGTCACCCTCACAGCACGTGAACTCGCCCCCAACGCCAAGATCATCGCTGCGGTGCGGGAGGCCGAAAACCAGCATCTGCTTGAACAGTCGGGTGCAGATTCCACCGTGGTGACCTCCGAGACTGCTGGCCGCTTGCTCGGCATTGCGGTGCAGACCCCCAGCGTCGTCGAGATGATGGAAGACCTGCTCACCCCGGACGCGGGGTTTGCGATCGCCGAGCGTGAGGTCACGCCCAAGGAGGCTGGCAGCTCGCCTCGACACCAGAGCGACATTGTCCTGGGCGTTCTGCGCGACGGGGAGCTCATTCGCGTCGATGATCCACAGGTCGATTCGCTAGAACTTGGGGACAGGCTGCTGCATCTGCGCAGTGCGGACGGGGAGCGATGAGCAGGCGGCAGATGTGAACCCCGGGGGGTTCAGGCTGCGCAACGTGCCGCTGCTTTCGCGGGTGGGAGCTGACCGGGCCGACGCATTGCGCACTGACATTGACGCTGCCGTGGCGGGATGGCCGGATGCGCTCTTGCTGCGCGTGGACCGCCGAAACCAGGTGTTGATCTCTGAACGTAAGGCGGTACTCGGCCAGGCCAGCAAGGTCGGTGACGTGCCACCAGCCGACGCGGTGTTCCTGGGGCGACTCGATGATGGCCGCCACGCCTGGGCGATCCGGGCCGAGCTGGAAGCCCCTGAGGATCCTCGCGCACCGGTCGAAGTACTTGACTTGCGGCGCGCCGGCCAGATCTTCGACGACGTCAGCGCGCAGCTGGTTGCCACCGCCACGGCGTTGTTGAATTGGCATGACAGCGCCCGCTTCAGCCCGCTGGACGGAGTGCCGACCACGTCTGTGAAGGCGGGATGGTCGAGAATCAACCCGGCCACCGGTCATGAGGAGTTCCCTCGCATCGACCCGGCGGTGATCTGCCTGGTGCACGATGGCCATGACCGCGCCGTGTTGGCCCGGCAGTCTCTGTGGCCCGAGCGACTGTTCTCGATCCTTGCGGGGTTCGTTGAGGCCGGCGAGTCGTTTGAATCCTGCGTGGTCCGCGAGATTGCCGAGGAGATCGGCGTGACCGTCACCGATGTGGAGTATCTGGGTAGTCAGCCGTGGCCGTTCCCCCGGTCGCTGATGGTTGGTTTCCACGCCCTCGGCGACCCTG
>JBMYXJ010000353.1:0-3971 GCA_049608285.1 Mycobacterium sp.
CCGGCCCCGCCTGGACCGCGGGCGGTGGCGGGGTCGAGGGCTCGTCGAGCACCCTCGCCTCGAGGATCCGGTCGAGGCGGAACAGCCGAATCCCCTCGGCCGACCGGCACCACGCCTCCACATAGCTGTGGTCAGCCACCACGACAACACGAATCGGGTCGACCACCCGACTGGATAACGTGTCGCCCGACGCCGAACAGTAATCGATCGCCAACGCCTGGTCGGTGCGCACCGCCGTCCGCACGGCCGCGGCTGCCTCACTTTCGAACGGAGCAGGCCCGTCCCCCGTACCTTCGGCGTCGTGAGCGGCTTTGCCCGTCACGGATTCGATCTTGGCGATCGCGCTGCGCGCCGCTTCAGGGTCCACGACCCCAGGCACATCCAGGAGCGCACGTAGGGCCACCAGCACGCCCGTGGCCTCCGGTGACGTCAGCTTCAGCGGATGGTCGATCCCCGCCGTGAACGTGACCTCAATACTGTCACCGGAGAACTCGAAGTCGATCAGATCGCCCGGTCCGTATCCGGGCAGACCGCACATCCATAGCTGGTTGAGATCATCGCGGAGCTGTTTGACGCTGACACCAAGGTCCGCGGCCGCCTCGGAGTAGGTGATCCTCGGGTTGGCCTGGAAGTAGGGCACCATGTTCAGCAACCGCACCAGTCGCCGGTTGACAGCGTTCATGCGCGATCCGCCTGCGCTACTCGCTGGTCCCTCATGCGCGATCCGCCTGCGCTACTCGCTGGCCCCTCATGCGCGCTCCGCCTGCGATTCCAACCGGGTAATGACGTCCTGGCGCAGCGAGGCCGGATCGAACACCACCGCGTCGGCCCCGTAGCTGGCGATCTCCCGCGCCAACCGGTCGAACATGTCGATGTCCAGCGTGAGCTCCTCTCCAGCTCGCCTGCCCAGAGCCCGGCCGGCCGCGGCTGTGGCCCGACGACGCAAGGTCGTCCCCCTTCCCTCGGCAACCCACACGGTGGCCTGTCCTGCCGCCGGCCGGTCTCCCACCACCCGGTCGACGATCTCACGCAGGTTCAATCCCTCGGGCTTGCTGACCGCGCCGGGCTCACCGATCGGTGCCACTTCGGCACCAATTCGTGAGAGCCGGAACGTGCGAACGGCATCGCGGTCGCGGTCGTGGCCGACCAAGTACCAGCGGCCTCTGTCTGTGACCACGCCCCATGGCTCCACCGTGCGCAGGACGTACGGTTCAGTTCTCGATGGACGGTGCGGGAACTGCACAACGTGCCCGGAGTCAATGGCGGACAACAACATTCCCAGCACTTCCTCCGAACCCCGCAGTCCGGGCAGTGCGGCGGTCGAGGTGATCGCGATATCGGCGTCCACGGCTTCAATGTCTATGCCGGCCGCCCGCAACTTCAGCACCGCTCCCTGGGTCGCGGTGATGAGTTCAGGTGACTCCCACAGCTGCGTCGCTACCGCGACCGCAGTCGCCTCATCGGCCGTCAACTTCACCGCGGGCAGCGCGTAAGCCTCGCGGCTGATGCGATAGCCCTCGACCGGATTCGTCAGCGACACCCGCCCGGTCTCGAGCGGAATACCCAGATCCCGCAGTTCGTTCTTGTCGCGCTCGAACATCCGCGAGAATGCTTCGTCGTTGGCATCCTCGGAGTAACCGGACACGATTTCACGGATCCGGTCGGCAGTGATGAACGTGCGCGTGGACAGCAACGCAATAACGAGGTTCATCAGGCGTTCGACTTTCGAGATCCCCACGGGTTAGAGCTTAAGGGGTATCGAGGATCCTTTGGACAGCTGATGTTGCGCGTCGACAGGACGTACTCGATGAGCAGCGACGCGCAATATAAGCCACGGGGACACCACTGAAATTCGGATCTGTGTGGCGCGCGCCTGCACGCCGAGCGATCACATGCTCGCGATGAGTCTATTGACCCGCTCATCGACAGATCGGAAGGGATCCTTGCACAACACGGTTCGCTGTGCCTGGTCGTTGAGTTTGAGGTGCACCCAGTCGACGGTGAAGTCCCGGCCGGCTTCCTGCGCCGCGCTGATGAATTCGCCGCGCAGCTTGGCTCGGGTGGTTTGCGGCGGAGTATCGACCGCGGCCTCGATCTCCTCGTCGGTGGTTATCCGCTCCGCGAGGCCCTTGCGTTGCAGCAGGTCGAACACCCCGCGACCCCGTTTGATGTCGTGATAAGCCAGATCGAGCTGGCTGATCTTCGGATCGGACAACTCCATGTTGTAGCGGTCCTGATACCGCTGGAACAGCTTGCGCTTGATCACCCAGTCGATTTCGGTGTCGACCTTGGCGAAGTCCTGGCTCTCCACCGCGTCGAGTTGACGGCCCCACAGCTCAACGACTTGAGAGATTTGTGGGTTCGCTTCACGGGTCTGCAAGTAGTCCGCCGCGCGTGAATAGTACTCACGCTGGATGTCCAGCGCGCTAGCCTGCCTGCCGCCGGCCAGCCGCACCGGCCGCCGACCGGTGAGATCATGGCTGACCTCGCGGATAGCGCGAATCGGGTTATCCAACGAGAAGTCACGGAACGCCACACCGGCCTCGATCATCTCCAGGACCAACGATGCCGAGCCGACCTTGAGCATCGTGGTGGGCTCACTCATGTTGGAGTCGCCGACGATGACGTGCAGGCGGCGGTACTTTTCGGCATCAGCGTGCGGCTCGTCGCGCGTGTTGATGATCGGACGCGAGCGGGTCGTCGCGCTCGACACGCCCTCCCAGATGTGTTCGGCCCGCTGCGACAGACAGAACGCCGCCGCCTTGGGAGTCTGCAGAACTTTGCCCGCGCCGCAGATCAGCTGGCGGGTGACCAGAAAAGGCAAGAGCACATCGGAAATACGGGAGAACTCGCCGGCACGCACGATCAGGTAGTTCTCGTGGCAGCCATAGGAATTACCCGCGGAGTCTGTGTTGTTCTTGAAAAGGTAAATGTCACCGCCGATGCCTTCGTCGGCGAGGCGCTGTTCAGCATCCACCAGCAGGTCTTCGAGCACCCGTTCGCCCGCACGGTCGTGGGTCACCAACTGCAGCAGGCTGTCGCACTCGGCGGTCGCGTACTCGGGGTGACTGCCCACGTCGAGATACAGACGGGCACCGTTTCGGAGGAAGACGTTGCTGCTGCGGCCCCACGACACGACCCGCCTGAACAAGTAACGGGCGACTTCGTCGGGACTGAGCCGGCGATGGCCGTGAAACGTGCAGGTGACACCGAATTCGGTCTCGATGCCCATGATTCGTCGCTGCACCCCATTGAGACTACTTGCTGGGAGGCGGGCACCTCAGCTGGACCACGCCGATGTGGGGCAGCCCTGCCGCTGCTACCAGCTCAAAGCATCAAGAGCTGTCATCGTCTCCGGTGTCGGCGGCGGGCACCGCGCCCTTCGATTCACGCTCGGGCAACAGCGCTTCCAACGCCGCACCGGTGATGCGGCGGAACGCCCGCCGAGGCCGGTCGGCCTCCAGATGTGCAACCTCCAGAGTGGAAGGCCCCAGCGCGCGAGGCTCGCTCCCATCGCTGCTGGCGCTGAGCGCCCCCACCGCGATAGCCACCGCATCAGCCAAGCTGGCGTTCTCGGCATAGGTACTGTTCAGCGCCGCGGCGATCGGCTCGGTGGCGCCGCCCATCACGACAAAATGTGGCTCGTCGGCGATCGAGCCGTCGTAGGTGATGCGGTACAGCTCAGGCGCTTTGGTCTCGCCGTGGTGGGCGACTTCGGCCACGCACAACTCCACCTCGTAGGGCTTGGCCTGCTCGGTAAAGATGGTGCCTAACGTCTGGGCGTAAACGTTGGCCAGCTGACGGCCGGTCACATCGCGGCGCGAGTACGCATAGCCCTGGGTGTCGGCGAACCGGATACCGCCGCTGCGCAGGTTGTTGAACTCGTTGAAGCGCCCGACGGCGGCGAACCCGATCCGGTCATAGAGTTCGCTGACCTTCTGCAGCGACCGAGACGGGTTCTCCGCGACGAA
>JBMYXJ010000354.1:0-3968 GCA_049608285.1 Mycobacterium sp.
GCTCTTCGTGGTTCGTCATGTCGAGACGTTACGACCTCCCCGCCCGGCGCGCAACCGAAAACTTTTGAAAACTTTCGAGAAGGTGATTGCAGCGCCCCGTTTGCGGGGTTACGCTTCGTTGGCACTAACCAAGGAGTGAGGACATGAGTGAAGCGAAGCACACGCCGGGACCGTGGAGATATGACGCAACCAGGTCCGTTGAGTCGCCATGCATCCTCAGCGATGCGATCGATCCTGAGACTGGGCAGCCATTCTGCGTCGTCTCCCTGGGCGGGGCGATGGGAGGCGAAGACACAAACGCAGACGCCCGCCCGATCGCCGCCGCGCCCGACCTTCTGCGCGAGCGGGACATCTACCGGGCAGCGCTGGAGGAGATTGTGAACGCCTCGACGTGGGCCAAGGCTGGCTACCTGGGCAACATCGCCCGCGCCGCTATCGCCAAGGCGACGCCATGAGGGAGCAATGCAAGGCGAAGGTGGACGGACGGCAGTGCCTACGCGCAGGGACGAAGCACGGCGACGGCTGGTGTACGCAGCACTGGCGAAAGCTGAAGGGGGCGCGCCGGACCGTGTCGATCCACTGGTCGTGCAGGTTCTGCGGCAAGCGCATGGGGACTCCACGCTTGGGCTCCGAGGAGATTGCGCGTGAGGCGTCACTCAGGATCGCCCGCCAGCACGAATGCCTGACGGCATCCGCGCACTAACCCGGTTGGTTACCACCAAGGAGATTGAGATGGTCAGCCTTGAAAGGTGGCGCAGGAAGCGCCCCAAGGAAGCTCCGCGCAAGATGACTTGGCGTCTCGCCCATGATGGCGACTGCCACATCTATTCGCTATCCAGGGTTTGCACGTGCGGATTGCTTCACGCTCTCCTGATCGCCACGGACAACGATCGTGCAGAACTGCCAACTTACGCAACCGACTCAGCGAAGCATTGGCGCTCGCTCGACGCGCTGGAGCAAGCCGAGCTTGCCGTCCCCAAGCCGCCCACCAAGTGAGCAAGGAGATTGGAATGACGAGAGTCCTAGCCGAGATCGACGACGGGAAACTCACGATCGACCTGAAAGACGCGCTGAGTCACGCGACAGCCAAGGCCGGTGTCCAGCTTGCGCTCGACCTGTCCCTGATTGACGCGGTGTTTGAGAACGTCGCAGACCAGATGATTGACGGGTTCACCGACCCGACGCGCGAGGGGTACAGCCACGTTCCTGACGAGACAATCCAGAAGGCCCGTCTCCGCTTGCTGGAGAGCGTGGACACGATCCGAGACGAGGCGATCAGGGGGCTGCGAGACTCCCTCGCGAGAGTCACGGAGCAAAGAGACACAGCGCTCACGCGCCTGATGGAGCTCTCCTCGCCGCGCGACCGAGCGTTCTAGTGCCCACCAAGTGACCAAGAAAGGGACCACCATGAACAAGCAATCGAAGGCCATCGACCTGGCTGTCTGGGTCGGCGCTCTAGCCGGAGCGCTGGCCGTCGCCCACTTCGCCCTGCGGCCACTCTTCGCCTGGTGCGAACTGTGACCGCCACGGAAGCCGAGCGCGAAGTCGTCAAGATCGGGCTGGCCCAGATCCCCACGGGCGACGAGTCCTTCGGGCTGGTCAAGCTGGTGAAGTGGATCGAGGACGGGAAGCCGTTGTTGCTCGATGGCGCGATCGTGTCTCGGGGCGTCCCGTGACCGATGGTTGCTTGCCTTCCGGTGGAGGGCATCAAGGAGGTCAAGGGCGCGACAACCTTCGTTCAAGCGAGTCGACTCATCGTTTGCTGGGAATTCCAAGGGGTGAGCGACTTCAACACGAACCCGATCCTGGTCGGCGAAGACCCCGACGAGATGCACTTGGAGTATGTGGAGGGACTCGACGCCCTCGGCCGCGAAGGCGTCCTCTCCGTCGTGCGCGAGATCCTCGCGGAGCGGGGGGAGGGATGAGGGAGCCGAAGCAAACGTGCCCCGCGATCGACACGGTTCAGCACAGCTTGGGCGAGGTAGCCGACGAGTTGCGCGCCCTCGCGGACCGCCTGAAGTCCAATCGGTACATCGACCTCGTATCGGAACTCGAAGACCTCCGCTCCCAGAACGAGGATCTTCGCGATTGGGGCCAGGGCTGGAAGGACCGCGCTGAGGAACTGGAAAGTGAGCTAGAGGAAGCCCGCCAAGGAGCCGACGCATGACCGCCCTCCCCGCCATCCGCCGCCGCGCCTGGCGCATCATGTCCCTCCCGTGGGCACCGTCAACGCAGAAGCTCTACGCGCCGCTGTTCGACATCCTCGCGGACGCTCTCGGCAACCAGCCGCTCGCCAAAGTCACGCGCGGCGACGTCATCGCCATCCTGGGGGAACTGCGCAACACGCGCGGCCTATCCCCAAGCGGGCTGAACACCTACAAGAAGCTGTTGAGCGCGTTCTTCTCGGCGTGCGTGGACCTGGGCATCGTCGGTGCCAACCCCGTGCTGGGCGTCAAGCTGGAGAAGCCGCAGGAGAAGGCGGTCCCGTTCCTCTCGGATGAGGACCAGGCCCGGCTGCTGCGTCACGCTGACTCGGGCCACCGCCCGCTGTTCGCTCTGCTCCTTCACACCGGCCTGCGGATCAGCGAGGCAACCTCCCTCTGCTGGCAAGACGTGCAGAACAACGCTCTCGTCATCCGACGCACCAAGGGCAAGAAGGTCCGCACGGTGCCGCTGTCCCCGCAAGCCCTCCAAGCCCTGGAGGCGTTCGCGGCGAGAGGCTCCCGCCCCATGCGAGGCGAGGCCCCGATCTGGGACGGTGGCAACCGTGGGGAGATCGCCCGCGCTCTCGAGGCCGCTTGCCAAGACGCCGGCCTGCCCCGCATGACGCCCCACGGCCTGCGGCACGCCTTCGCGTCATCGCTCGCCCAGAAGGCGGTCCCGCTCCCGGTGGTCAAAGACCTCCTAGGGCACAGCTCGATCCAGACAACCATGCGCTACGCGGAGCACGCTCCCGACTCGGCCGCGCGCCGGGCGATCGAGAAGCTGACAGCGGCGCCGGCTGCGGTCGCGAGGAGCGCATGAGATGACGCTTGCCATGTCCGTGGGAACAGTTACGCTCTGGGAGCCAGCAAATCCACATGAGCACCAATCCCCATCCGTTGATCGTCGCGTCTCGCACGCTCCGCGCTATCTAGCGCGTAAGGTTGCTGGCGCTCCCAAGTCGAGCGCGGCGATCAACAGGTGGGCGACGGGAGCAATCGCCTAATGGCCCGCATCCGATCCTTCCGGCCCGATCTGTGGGACGACGACGACTTCACCGCGCTCTCAGATGGTGCGAAGCTCTGTCTCTTCCGGCTCATGTCGCACGCCTCAGACAAGGGGCGCATCAAGTGCATCGAGCCGTTCCTTTTGGGCCGCTTGTACCCCAATGGGAACTGCCGGGGAGACGTGCTCGCGGGGCACATAACGGAGCTCTGTGATGGCGGTTTCGCGACCGTCTACACGAGCAAGCCAGGGAAGCCATTCCTGGAGCTCATCTGGGATGACCCCGCAAGCCCCATCCGACAGATCATTTCTCGCCCTACTCCATGCAAGCTCCCAGGCTCAAAAGACAAGGGTTCCAAGCCATTCACTGAGTGGCTCACTGAGTCGCTCATGGAGTCACTCAGACAGGCCCGAATGAGCGACTCATGCAAGGGCGCTGGATCGACTCCATGGGGACTGGACGGGACTGGACAGGACCGGACTGGACCGGACGGGACAGTCCGGGACGGTCCTGTTCAGGACCGTCTTCCGGGGGAGAACGGGCTTCGCTCCGTCTCCGGCTCTGGCTTGGCTGGGGGCCAATCCGTCGCCTCCGCTACGCCCTCGGGATTTTCAGATCCAGGCAATCTCCCGATCACCGCTGAGGCAGGCAACCTCATTGCTGACATGCTCGCGGCCCGCGTGGCCGAGAACGAGGTTCTGGAGCGGTACAACCAGAACCGCCTCACCGCCAAGGGCTACACACTCAGGCAGATCGAAGG
>JBMYXJ010000355.1:0-3967 GCA_049608285.1 Mycobacterium sp.
GATCGGCGATCTGCAGACAGTAGCGATGCCGAAGGCCGAGCTTGTGCGGCTGGCTGGTGTCGTTGGCAGCGGGCTTCAGCATAGGCCCGGTGCGGCCAGCATCGTAGGTTGCCGACGCTGGAGGCGATATCTCGATGGTCACGATGACTCCCTAGGATCAGATGCTCGGTGTCACCAGCCGAATCCGACCAGATGCAGGCCTGATCCGACGAACTTAGTTTCGGCAAAGAAGTTACGGCCGTCCACGACGAGATCACCGCGCATGGCTCGACGCAGGCCGCCCGGATCGACGACACGAAATTCTGGCCATTCGGTCGTCAAGACAATTGCGTCAGCTCGGTCGGCCGCTTCGTAGACATCGCTGGCTAGCCGCACGGCTCGGAAGTCCTCAGGTAGCGTCTTTATGACCGGGTCAAAGGCTGAGACCACGGCACCGGCTGCCAATAATCGACGAGCGATGTCCAAGGCTGGGGCGTCGCGCAGGTCGTCCGTTCCCGGCTTGAATGTCAATCCAAGAAGCGCGATTCTGCGTCCCTTCAGGACGTGAAGTTCTCGTTGAAGCTTGCGTACCACGCTTGCCCGCTGCATCGAGTTGATCTCGAGCGTCGCCTGCAGCATCGACGGCACATAGCCGTATTCCTCGCTCGACGAGATCAGGGCGGCAACATCCTTACCGAAGCACGACCCGCCCCAACCCACACCAGGATTGAGGAAAGCACTTCCGACGCGGTGGTCAGCGCCGATGGCGGGAAGCACCTGACGGACGTCGGCCCCAAAGATCTCGCACATCTGCGCCATCTCGTTGGCGAAACTGATCTTCGTCGCCAGAAACGCGTTCGCCGCGTACTTAATCATTTCTGCTGACGCGAGTTCTGTGGTGATCAGCGTCGGCCTCAGGCCCGGCCGACCGCCTTCAAACGACTGGTCGAGCACTGGCTGATATAGCTCTCCGACCCGTTCGACATCTTGGGTAGACCCACCCAGCACAATGCGATCCGGGTACAGGAAATCATCGATCGCACACCCCTCCCGAAGGAATTCTGGGTTGGACACAACGTGGAAGGAAAGCTGCCTACTTCCTTCGAGGGCATCCTCCAGAATGGTGCGGGTCCAGTTGCCGGATCCGACCGGGACGGTCGACTTGTTCACAATCACGACATCGGCGCGCAAGTACGGCGACAATGATTGGATCGCGCTCTCAAGCTGCGCGAGGTCCGGCGATCCGTTCGGTCCAGGTGGCGTGCCGACACAAAGAAAGACAAACTCCGCATCCGCGAGCGCGTCCACCGGTCTGTCAGTGAAGCGCAGCCGACCCGACGACAGCGCCGCCTTCAGAACCTCAGGCAGACCCGGCTCGACGAAAGGCGCCTGACCGTCGTTGAGCTGGCCAGCGCGCAGAGAGTCGGTGTCCAGGCCACACACAGAGTGCCCAAGGAACGCCAAGCAGGTGGCAGTGACCGCGCCGACGTAACCCGTGCCAATAACCGCGACCCTCCGCCGAACTTGCACTTGCTCGGCACGCACCCCACGCGGCACAGACAAAACCAGCTGCCCTTCCGTCCGCTCCCGGAACCATTCGATGGTCTCGACTAGACCGTCTCCCACGTCGACCTTCGGTTCCCATTGCAGTTCGGTACGAGCCAGCGAGATATCGGGTTGCCTCTGTGACGGATCATCCTGCGCACGGTCAACGAACTCCAGCGGAGATTGTGAATCGGTGAGCTCGCGGATCAATTCCGCCAACTCCAGGATGGTCATCTCGTGCGGGTTACCGATGTTGACAGGACCGGTCAGTTCGGAGAACAACAGCCTCAGCGCACCCTCCACCAGATCGTCAACGTGACACACCGATCGCGTTTGGCTGCCGTCACCTTGGACCGTGATCGGAGCGCCGGCCAGAGCCTGGCTGATGAAATTCGGGATCGCGCGGCCGTCATTTGCGCGCATCCGAGGGCCGTAGGTGTTAAAAATCCGTATTATCGCGGTGTTAACACCGTGCGTCGTCCGATATGCGGTCGTGAGCGCCTCAGCAAAGCGCTTTGCCTCGTCGTAACATGCGCGCGGCCCGACCGGGTTGACATTGCCCCAGTAGCTTTCGGGCTGGGGATGGATGAGCGGGTCACCGTACGTCTCGGACGTAGACGCCAGCAAATACCGGGCGCCCTTCTCCTTGGCCAAGCCCAACGTGTGCAGGGTTCCGAGCGAACCCACCTTCATTGTCTGGATCGGAAGCTCAGCATAGTCAACCGGTGAGGCCGGGGAGGCGAAGTGCATTACATAATCGACAGGCCCGGGAATCGAGATGTACTCACTAACATCGACTTTCACCAACCGAAAGCCGTCGTGACCCTGAAGGTGGGCGACGTTCTCCGCCGCCCCAGTCACAAAGTTGTCGAGGCACACTACATCAATTTCATGTTCCAGCAACCGCTCCGCAAGGTGCGATCCGACGAATCCCGCGCCGCCCGTTAGCACTGCCCGTTGTCGCATAATCCCCCTGCCCGCCCCTGTAACCGTCTGTTCACCACGAACGCGTGATTCCCGCCGAACCCTGCCGGACCAAAATATCCCGCATTTTTGGCCGCCAGCAGCACTCACCGAAGCCTGAGCACCCCTTGTCAGTTGGTTCACGCGTGTGAACCAACGCTATCATTGACCAGCGTGGCCAACAAGGTGAACAGCTAACTTTGCGATGGTGAACAGCGAGCATTTCTACGGTCCCCCGCGTGTCAGGGTGAGTTGAGTCCACCGGCCCACAGCAAATAGGGCTAATAAGAGGCGGGATATGTCAGCGGCACGTGAATTCTGACCCCGGCGCGCTAGAACCCGCCTGCCGCCAGGGGGTCAGTTACCAGCCGACGTCGACAAGATGCAGATCATCATCGATGCCTCTACTATTCGGTGGAACCTCAAGCCCGCCACTTGGATTTCTTGGAGACGGACTGATTATCTAACTCAGTGGGTTTTGGACTGAGGGTTACTTGGGCAAACCATATAGCAGCGACCCCAAATAGTGTGTACCAGACCAAGCGAAGGGTCGAGCGCAAATTGTATTGAAGAAGGGTTACGGAGAAGAGCGCTATGGTCGCCAGCACCATTATCATGGCGGCGATAGCATAGGCGCCTCGCAGGTTAGACGCAATTCGGGTTGACAGGGATAGGGCGAACCCGGCCAGGCCCGCAACGACCACCAGTGCAACCCAGCCGTGAGCACTGAGTTCGCCGAGCGAGTTGTAAGGCGTGTATCGATTGAGGCGGAGGGAAGGTTGTATTTCATTCCAACCCGCGATTGCGCCAGGCATCGGATTGAGACTGATCCAAAACGCTTGCGACGGGATCGGTTGTTGGGCCACAGTCGCGGTGAGCGGCCCGCTGACCCAGATGTTCCCGAGTATTCCGTATAAGCTGAAGTCAGAAAAATATCCGTCGGTCCCGGTGAATAGTCGTGCTCCAATAGGTAGGATTCCAACCCCGTCCCTGTTCCTTCGACCAAAGAGCGCCAGTTGAACCATGCCGATCGTTGCGACAGCGGCAACAACGACAGAACGCGGCCGAACGCTCCTGCCCGTGAATGCTCTCCCGGCCAGTATCAGGGCCGGCAACATGGCAAGGCTCCGAGTGGCCCGACCGAAAAAGATCAAAAACCATAAGCCGATGCCTACAACGGCGAGCATACGCCACGGGCCGGGCCTAGCTGCGACTATACACAAGGCCAGAATGGCCAAGGGGGCTATAGCATTGGTGAGTAACAAAGCCCAACGTGGACCATTCGGCTCCAAATACTGCCCGCGTAGGAGTGCGCCCTGCCAAGCGTAGACCGTAAGAACTATACCGCCCCAGCCGACACCCACCAAGACGCCGTTCGGAACCCGGATGTAATTTCCGAACTGCCTGATGGAGTTTCCTAGTTGCTCCGCAGACATATGCACGCTTGGAGGCCCAGCTAGCAATGCCCCCCCAGTATAGG